>NZ_OW150024.1:2770000-3058983 GCF_933509905.1 Trichlorobacter ammonificans
CCCATATCTCCCCCCTGCTGAAACTGGCCGGCCCCATGATTCTTTCCTCCTCTGCAATTACCATCATGCAGATCATCGATGCCCTGGTGCTGTCGTACCATTCCAGCACGGCAGTGGCGGCAATGGGACCGGCGAGCATGGCGGTGATCCTGTTTCAGGGGTTTGTCTTCGGCACCGCAGGGTATGCCGGCACCTTCGTGGCTCACAACCATGGGCGCGGAGACAGGGCCGGGGTGCGCAAAGCAGTCTGGCTCGGCATCCATACCGCCGTAATCTCAGGCATCGCAGCCCTGGCGCTGACCTGGCCGGTTGCACACCTGTTCCTGCTGGCAGGCCATGAGGCACAGGTTGCACAGGACGAAAAAATCTATTTCCAGATATGCATGGCCGGTTCACTCTTGCCGGCATTGTGCGCAGCCCTGGGGGGCTGGCTTTCCGGTACCGGACGTGCCGTCATCGTTACCGGGGTTACCTTTATCTCACTTATCATCAATGCCCTGCTGGCGTGGGGACTCGTCCTGGGCGAATGGGGCCTGCCGCGCCTGGGGATCGCCGGGGCGGCTCTTGCCACCGTCAGCGCTCAACTGGTGGCCACGCTGCTCTACCTACTGTTGTTTGCCAGAACCGGCGGCTTTACGGACCGGGCAGCCCGCTGCTTCGACTGGCCACAACTCCGTCACTTCCTCTCTCTGGCCGTCCCGTTGGGACTGCGGATCAGCGGGGAACTGACCGCCTGGACCCTCTTCCTGGTGGCAGTGGGGCGGCTGGGGACCGTTGAACTGGCCGCTTCCAGCATCGCCTTCCGGATCAACGGCACTGCCTTTTTTCCTGCCCTGGGGCTCGGTCAGGCAGCTGGCATCCTGGTGGGACACGCCCGCGGTTCCGGCCGGGACAACGATGTGCCGGCCATCGCCTGGCAGTCGTTGGCCCTCTGCGAACTCTGGATGCTGGCCATGGCACTTCTGTTTGCCTGCGTCCCTGCCCCCCTCGTCGCAGCATTTGCCGGCACCGGTCCGGAATCTGCGCAGATTGTGGAAGTAGGTGTCCTGACCATGCGTTTCGTCGCGCTGTACTGCCTGTTCGATGCCGCCAACGTGGTGATCGGCTGCGTTCTGGCCGCGGCGGGAGAAACCCGCTGGGTTGCCCGGGCCTTCTTCATTGCCTCCTGCCTGTTTCTGACGCTGCTTTGGCTGCTCGACCGGCTGATGCCGAGTCTGGTGGCGGAGTGGACCCTGGCCACGCTGTTCGTCTTCGCAACGGCAACGGTTTGGTCGATCCGTTTCAGGAGCGGTGCCTGGCGCAGGGTCACCGTACTGCAGGGGCCATCATCCTGAACACCCCAGCCGGAGGACGTACACGCCATACACAAGCGGCAGCCTGTCACCGCAGACTGCTGCCGCTGCTCATTCTTCCTTTGCCAGCAACCGTCGAGCCAGAAGCTCCACCGTGTGTACCACCTCCACCGCGGAACCGTGCTGTTTGAGGCCGTCGTCCAGCTGCATCATGCAACCGGGACAGCCGGTGGCCACGGCATCGGCCCCGGTGGCGACGATGGCCGCGCTCTTGGCCTCGTTGATCGTCATGGACGAGCCGTAATGGTAGACGTTGAAGGTACCGCCCAGACCGCAGCAGCGGTCCGCCCCCTCCATCTCCACCAGCTCCAGCCCCGGCGTTGCTTTGATCAAATCCCGGGGTTGGGCGGTCAGCTTGCGGGTCCGCAGGTGGCAGGGATCGTGGTAGGTCACCCTGCCGCTGCTGCCGGCACCGGTCTCAGCCGGATCGAGCCCCAACTGCTTCAGCAACTGGGCCGCATCCACGGTCTTTTTCGCCAGCCGGTCCAGCCGCTCCTTAAGCTCCGGATGGCGCTTGCCCACCACCAGGGGATAGAGCCGGTGCAGGGCACCGCCGCAGGTGGCGCAGGCGCTCATCACGTAATCGGCCTCGAACCGCTCCAGGGCCGCCAGGTTCTTCTCCGCCAGTTCCCGAACCGTGCCGATGTCGCCGCCGGACATGCCCGGCAAGCCGCAGCATTGCTGCTCCTTCGGGATGATGACGGTACAGCCCAGGTGGCGAAACAGGGCCACCGTCGCCGCCCCCACCCGGGGGTAGACGAAGTTGGTCATGCAGCCGACGAAAAAAACGATACGCGGTTTGCCCGGTTCCCCCTCGATCACTTCCGGGTAGCGCTCCATGAAGGGCGTCTTGGCAATGGCCGGGATATAGCGCTGGTTCCCCACGAACGGGAGCGGAAAGCGGAGCCTGAGCCCCGAGGTCTCCGGCACCTTCTTGAAGAAAAGCGGCCCCAGCAGTGCAGCGGCCTTGGCCCCCAGCTTCATCCGGGTGCGGCTCTGGATCACCTGCCCCACAGCCGTGTGAAAGGTGGTGAGCCCCCGCTTCTTGGCCAGGGCCTCCCGCGCCGCAATCACGATCTCGTCGGTGGGAACCTCGTTGGGGCACTTCTCCACGCAACTGCCGCAGAGCAGACATTTGGACATGGCCTGGTAGGTCTGCTCGTCCAGGTCGATATCGTCCTTCAGCAGGTGCTGGGCCAGGGCGATCTTGCCCCGCGCCACGGCCGGCTCCCGCTGAAAGGCGGTAAAGGCGGGACAGTTGGCCCGGCAGGCACCGCACTTCACGCATTTCTTCAACTGTTCTTCGACCCTCTTGAGGGGGTCGTCGGTATGGTCCGACATTGGCTTTTCCTCTTTGTCCGACGTTTTTCTTTCAGCTTAGCGCTTCAGCGCGCCACTTGTCCAGTGCGGCCAGCGCCCGCTCCGCCAGCAGCGGCTTGCGGTCCTTTTTCTTGATGCGTCCCTCCAGTGGAGGAAACAGGCCGTAGTTGACGTTCATCGGCTGGAAATGGCGGGAATCCGAAGCGGTAAGGTGATGGATCAGCGCCCCCAGGGCGGTTTCGCGGGGGGGAAGCGGCGGTTCGCTCCCCCTCGCCAGGGCAGCGGCGGTCAGGCCGGCCAGAAAACCGCTGGCCGCCGACTCCACATACCCTTCGACGCCGGTGATCTGACCGGAAAAAATCAGACGGGGCTCTGTCCGCAGTTGCTGGGTCGGCAGCAGGAGTTGCGGGGCATTGATGAAGGTGTTGCGATGCATCACCCCCAGCCGGGCGAAGTCGGCTCGTTCCAGGCCGGGAATCATCCGCAGCACCCGGCGCTGTTCCGGCCAGGTCATCTTGGTCTGGAACCCCACCAGATTGTACAGCGTCTTTTCACGGTTCTCGCTCCGCAACTGCACCACGGCCCACGGTTCTTCACCGGTGGCGGGGTCCGGCAATCCCACCGGCTTCATCGGGCCGAAGCGCAGGGTATCGTCCCCCCGGGCCGCCATCTCCTCGATCGGCATGCACCCTTCAAAGTGGACCACCTTTTCGAATTCGCGGGGTGCCACCTTCTCGGCGCTGCGGAGTGCCGCCAGAAACGCCTCGTACTCCGGCTGATTCAAGGGGCAGTTAAGATAATCGTCACCATCCCCCTTGCCGTAGCGGGAAGCGGCGTAGATTTTTGAGTGATCCAGGGATTCGGCGGTGACGATCGGGGCAACGGCATCGTAAAAATAGAGCCGGTCGCCGGTAAGACGGGCAAGGCGGGCTGCCAGGTCGTCACTGGTCAGGGGGCCGGAAGCAACGATCACCAGGCCGTCAGCCGGAAGCTCCACGATCTCTTCCCGGACCAGCTCAATCAGCGGGTGGCTGGCGATTTTTTCAGTGATATAGGCGGAGAATTGCCCCCGATCAACAGCCAGGGCGCCGCCGGCGGGAACACGGGTGGCATCGGCCGCCTGCATGACGAGCGATGCGCAACGCCGCAGTTCCTCCTTGAGCAGCCCCACGGCATTGGCAAGGTCGGCCCCCCGCAGGGAGTTGGAACAGACAAGCTCAGCAAGACCGGGGGAGCTGTGGGCCGCGGAGAACCGGTGCGGTTTCATCTCGTACAGCCGGACCTGAACACCCTGTCCGGCCAGCTGCCAGGCCGCCTCGCACCCGGCCAGACCGGCGCCGATAATGGTTATGTGATCACTCATACACAGATTCTCCGGCATAGCTGCAGGCTCCAGATGCCAGGCGCACGAAAAAATCCGGCACGACGGCGTACGAGCAGTACGCCGGGTGCCGGACGACAAATGCAACGAAGCAGACGGACCTGCGGCGAAACCGCTACGCCGAGGTCCAGTCGCAGCCTTCTTTCGGGCATTTCAGGAACTCGCCCTTTTTCTTGTAAACCTTCTTCACCAGCACCGGGAAGCCGCACTTCGGGCAGGGCTGGGTGACCGGCGGATCCCAGAGGGCGAATTTACACTGGGGATAGCGGTTGCAGGAGTAGAACATCTTGCCGTACCGGGATTTTTTCTCGGTGAGCTCCCCCTCTTTGCACTCGGGGCAGGTGACCCCGGTCCCCTTGGGTTTGTTGAGGGGCTGGATGTTCTTGCAGGCCGGGTAGCCGGAGCAGGCCAGGTACTTGCCGTAGCGGCCGGACTTGATCAGCATCGGCTGGCCGCATTTATCGCATTTTTCATCAGAGACTTCCGGCTCGGCAGCCTCTTCAGCGTTGGTATTCTCAAGATTACGGGTGTACGTGCACCCTTCCTTGAAACCGGTGCAGGCGATGAACTTGCCCCGCTTGCCCAGCTTGACCGCCAGCGGCTTGCCGCACTCGGGGCAGGCTTCGTCGATGGTTTCGGTGGTCAGATCATCCTTCTTGACCTCCGCCTCCTTCTGCTTGAGCAGGGAGATGAACGGGGTCCAGAACTCCCGCAAAAGCGGCTTCCACTGCTTTTCCCCCCGGGAAACCTGATCAAGCTCCTCCTCCAGACCGGCGGTGAAGTTGTAGTCGACGTAGCGGGGGAAGTGGGCGGTGAGCAGGTCGTTGACCACCATCCCCACATCCTCCGGTACGAACCGTTTCTTGTCCAGGCGGCAGTACTTGCGCTCCACCAGGGTGTTCATGATGCTGGCGTAGGTGGAGGGACGGCCGATGCCGTACTCCTCCAGGGTCTTGACCAAGGTGGCTTCTGTGTAACGGGGGGGTGGCTGGGTGAAATGCTGCTCCGGCAGCACCTCCAGCAGTTTGAGCGCCTCCCCCTCCTCCAACAGCGGCAGGGTCCCTTCCTTTTCCTCGTCCTGGTCGTCCACCCCTTCAATGTACAGTTTCATGAAACCGGGGAACCGGATCACCGAACCGGTGGCCCGCAATGTGTAGCCGTCTTTGGCGGTGCCGGTGACCGCGATATCCACCGAGGTCTGATCCAGCAGCGCCTCGGCCATCTGGCAGGCGATGGTCCGCTTCCAGATCAGTTCGTACAGGCGGTACTGGTCCGGGGTCAAAAATTTCTTCAAAGAGACCGGGGTCTTGTCCAGGTAGGTGGGACGGATCGCCTCGTGGGCTTCCTGGGCGTTCTTGGATTTGTTCTTGTAGTGCCGCGGCTTTGCCAGGGCATATTCCTTGCCGTAGGCGGCGGTGATGACCTCTTTGGCCTCTTTCAGCGCCTGGGCGGAGAGGTTGACGCTGTCGGTACGCATGTAGGTGATCAGACCCACGGTACCGTCCTCGCCAATGGCCACCCCTTCGTACAGTTTCTGGGCCGTGGACATGGTCTTCTTGGCCGAGAATCCCAACTTGCGCGATGCTTCCTGCTGCAGGGTGGAGGTGGTGAAGGGTGGGGACGGGTTACGCCGGGTCTCCTTGCGGGTAACGGCGGCCACCGCTGCCCGGCCTGCGGCAATGGCTGTCTTGAGCTTTCCGGCGGCAGCGGCGTCGGGGATGTCGAACTTACCCAGCTTCCGGCCATCAACGGCAACCAGTGAGGCTTTGAAACCCTGCCCCCCTGTTTTCTCAAGGTTGGCGGCAATGGTCCAGTACTCCTGCTCCGTAAAGGCGGCGATCTCCTTTTCCCGCTCGCAAACCAGGCGCAGCGCCACGGACTGTACCCGCCCGGCGGAGAGGCCGTAACGGATCTTTTTCCAGAGAAAGGGAGAAAGGTTGAAACCGACCAGATAGTCCAGGATGGAGCGGGCCTGCTGGGCATCCACCAGATCGCCGGCAATGGCACGGGGATGACTGACCGCCTGCAGGATGGCTTCTTTGGTGATTTCGTGGAACACCACCCGCTGGACCGGAATGCCCCCTTTTTTATCCAGCCCCAGGGCTGCCAGCAGGTGCCAGGAGATGGCCTCCCCTTCACGGTCGGGGTCAGTGGCGAGCAGCAGGCGGTCGGCACCTTTCAGCGCCTTCTTGATGGCATCGACATGCTTTTTGCTCTCCGGCAAAACATGGTACTTGGGTTCAAAATCGTTGGCCGTGTCAACGGAGCCCTGCTTGCTGGGCAGGGCCCGGACGTGGCCGAAAGAGGCCATGACCGTGTAGCCGGGGCCGAGAAACTTTTCGATGGTCTTGGCCTTGGCCGGAGACTCGACGATGACGAGGTTGTGCGCCATATGATCAGCAATCCTTACGCTATGGAATAAAAAGAACCGGGGAGCTGGACCAGCAGACCTTTCAGTTCAAGGCCAAGAACCATAGCCGAAACCTCCCCGGCCGTCAATTCAAGAGCAGCGGTTATTTCGTCCAGATGCCGCGGACCTTGGGCCACCAGTTCATACAGAGCCGCCTCTCGCGGGGTCAGGGACGACGGAACGCCCTGAGACGCATCACTGAACAGGGATGCCTGACCGCCAACCGGCAACGGTCCCAACGCAAGGGCATCCAGAATATCCTCCACGCAGTCCACCAGCTGGGCCCCCTGCTTGATCAGACGGTTACTTCCCCGGCAGGAGCGGGTATTGATCGGTCCCGGCACCGCCATGACCTCCCGCCCCTGGTCCAGCGCGTAGCGGGCCGTGATCAGGGAGCCGCTCTGTTCGGCCGCCTCCACCACCAGCACCCCCCGGCAGAGGCCGCTGATGATCCGGTTGCGGCGGGGGAAGTGCTCGGCCAATGGTTGGGTGCCCAGGGGAAACTCGGAGATGATGCAGCCCGACGCCGCAATCCGGTCGGCCAGTTCCCGGTTCTCCGGCGGATACTGCACATCCACCCCGCAGCCCAGCACCGCAACGGTGACGCCGCCCCCCTGCAGCGCCCCCCGGTGGGCAGCGGTATCAATGCCGCGAGCCAGTCCGGACACCACCCGTACCCCCAGAGCTGCAAGCTGTGCGGAAAGCTGCTCGGCAGCCATCAGCCCGCCCCGGCTTGCCCGCCGGGAGCCGACCACCGCCACCGCCGGCTCCCAGAGTGGAGTCATCCCGCGCAGATACAGTAGCGGCGGCGGATCGCCGATCTCAAACAGGCGACGGGGATAGGCGGCGTCCAGAAAGGTGAGCAGGCGGACTCCCGTGCGTTCCAGCCGTCGGCATTCTTCCTCGGCAAAACGGCGACAGGCGTCGCTGCGAATGGATCCGCAGACTGCCTCACTCATCCCCCGCACCGTAAGCAGCTCAGAAGGTGAAGCGGCAAGGGCCCGCGCCGGCGTCTCAA
This sequence comes from Trichlorobacter ammonificans, assembly GCF_933509905.1. Lineage (GTDB taxonomy): Bacteria > Desulfobacterota > Desulfuromonadia > Geobacterales > Pseudopelobacteraceae > Trichlorobacter > Trichlorobacter ammonificans. The sequence continues at coordinate 2,777,482 of NZ_OW150024.1, forward strand.
AGCGCTCCAGCAGGCGCCGGAACAGTACCGGCCCGACTCCATCGGCCGCCCGCAATGCAATCCATGAAAAGGTATCCATGTGGGGACTCCGGAAAAACAAAGGCCGGCAGAAAGCCGGCCGATGGTCGACGCAGCCGGGCCGTCAGCGCGGTGCGCTGATTACCATGTCCGTTTTGAAGATGGCATCGATACTCTTGATGACCAGCGCCGTTGAGGTTCGATTTCCCACGCTGACCACCACCACCGCCCCGACCACTTCATGGGGAAGCTGCACCAGGGACGGATCCACCGCCCCTTTTTCGATCTTCACATCCCGGACGATGTAGAGCAGATTGCCCTCTTCGAGGCCGTGGCTGATCCCGAGGTCCAGATAGACGATGTCACCGGCCGCCAACGCGTTGTTCCCGGTATAGCTTTCCACGATCATACCGCTCAAGGGACGGCCGGATGCCTTCAACGCTATTTCGCGACGCTCCAGATTATGGTAGGGCACCAGCAGGTCGCCCGGGGCAACCTCCCGGAACGACCTGCTGATAATGGCTCGCGAACCGCTCTCCGTCACCCGGGCCAGCTGCAGCGAACCCAACGGCACCACCCGTCTGCCCAGCTTTTCCCCGGTTGTAGGATGATAGACTTCGCTGGAACTGCGCAGGATCGTGTAACGCTCCCCCTCGGTGCCCTGACGGTTGGTACCGATATCGGTGAAAACCGTATCTTCTTCACCAATCAGTACCCGGCCGTGCTGCCCGGCAATGATCACCCCGCTGTGCTGTACTTCCGCTTCCAGCAGTCCCCCTTCGTTGCCCAGCACCGTAAAGGTCCGCTCCTCGACCGCCTCGAGAGGCTGTTCCACAGTCGGCTTCGCTGCAACTGCCTTGGGGGCAACCGCTTCCGTCACCGTTTCCAGCCGGCCGTCCACCACGCGTACCCGCTGACCGGGATAGATCAGGTGGGGGTTGGTGATCTGCCGGTTCTTCGACCAGAGGTCGGGCCAAAACTTGGGATCTTTGAGGAATTGCTCCGACAGCCCCCAGAGGGTATCACCCTTCCTGATGACATAAATTGTGGTGTCATCCGCAGCAGCATGGCCCCCCAGCCCGCAGACCAGCAGCAGCAACAGCAACATGTAACGGGCCATACGCACCTCGCCTGCGCCGGCTACTTCGCCGGAAAGTCTGCGGCCATCATCCGTTCTCTGGCCTTGCTGGCAGCGGGACTGCCGGGGTAACTTCTGATCACGTGCTCAAACGCACTGCGCGCGTCCTCGAACCGTTTCGCGGCCACATGGCTGTACCCGATTTTCAGCAGGGCATCAGCAGCTTTGGGGTGGCGCGGCCAACCGTCAACAACCTTCCTGAATGCGACCAGCGCCTTGGGAATATCGGAGCTGCTGTAGTGACACTCGCCGATCCAGTACCAGGCGTTGGGCACGAACTCACTGGCAGGGGACTCCTGGATGAATTGCTCGAACGCGGGAATGGCGGCGGCGAAACTGTTGGCGCTATAGAGCCCGAATGCCTTGAGATAAGCGGGCGGCGGCCCCCCGTCCCGCGGCTTGACCGCCGGCTCGGGATTCACCAGCTCCACGCGCGGAACCACCGCTGCGCCATCCGCCTGAATCCGCGGCTGCTGTGACGGGCCGGCCTCTCGCAGTGCACGCAGTTCGGCGTCGCGGGCAGCTTCTCGCTGCTCAAGGGATGCCAGACGTCCGGCCAGTTCGCCCAGTCGCCCTTCCACCCCCCCCAGGACCTGAAAAAGGTGCTCGACCCGCGCCTCCGTCTCGCTCTGACGTTTGACTACCAGGTCATTTGCTCCGCAGCCCCCCAGCAGCACTCCCCCTGCCAGCAGCAGCCCCAACATCGTCGGACACCGCATAATCACTCCATTTTTTGCGTTCTTTCGTGTTATTAACGCCAGAAAATCCGCTTTGTCAAGCGAAAGTCAGGGAATTACACTCCGCGTTTGCATGGGGGGCTCCCCCTGTGGTAGCATGCCCCATTTAACCACTGCCCCCTGACGGACGGAGCTTGCGACCCCGTGAAAAAGCCCGAGCTGCTGGCCCCGGCCGGCACCATGGAAAAACTGGACTATGCCATCAGGTACGGCGCCGACGCCGTCTACCTGGGGGGGCCGGCCTTCGGTCTGCGCACCAGTGCCGGCAATTTTTCCCTGCCGGAACTGGCACGAGCGCTGCGCAGGTGCCACGACAGCGGGGTCCGCTGTTACCTGACCGTCAACAGCTATGCTCCAGACAGCTCCCTGGCGCAGCTTGAGCAGTACCTGCAGTACCTGGCCGACCTCCCGTTCGATGCTTACATCATCAGTGATCCCGGCGTGCTGCGCATGGTGCGTCGCATTTCTCCGGAACGGGAGCTGCACCTTTCCACCCAGGCCAACACCATCAACCACGAAGCGGCCCTGTTCTGGCAGGACCAAGGGATAAGCCGCATCAACCTCGCCCGGGAGATGACCCTTGCGGACATCAGTACCACCGCCGCAGCACTGACCATTCCCTGCGAGGTATTCGTACACGGCGCCCTCTGCATCGCTTACTCCGGCCGCTGCCTGCTCTCCAGCGCCATGACCGGCCGTAGCGCCAACCAGGGGGCCTGCACTCAGCCCTGTCGCTGGAAATACGCCCTGGTTGAGGAGACCCGGCCGGGAGAATATTACCCGGTCGTGGAAGAGAACAATACCACCCTTGTTTTCAACTCCCGCGACCTCTGCCTGCTGGAGCAGCTGCCGGAGCTGCTCCGGGCCGGCGTCGGCGCCCTCAAGATCGAAGGGCGCATGAAGGGGATTCACTACCTGGCCGGCGTGCTGCGGGTCTATCGTGCCGCCCTTGATGCACTTTGCGCCGATCCGGACACCTGGCATCCCGACCCGGCCTGGCTGGAGGAGCTGAACTCCCTGAGCCACCGGGGCTATACCACTGGCTTTCTGTTCGGTGACCCCCGCGCGGTGGGGCAGTCCTACCAGGGCGGTTACCAGCGCAGCCACCAACTGGTCGCTTCGGTCGAAGGCAGAAATGACAGCGGGGATGGTGTTGTACTGGTCAGAAACCGTTTCCATGCCGGAGATCGCCTGGAGCTGATCGGTCCGGCAATGAAGCGGGCGACGGTGACCGCAGCCCCGCTTCGTGCGCTTGATCCGGAGACCGCCGTCCAGGTGCTCGACACCGTCCATCCCAACATGCGGGTGCTGATACCGCTGCCGCCGGAGGCCGCGGCCGGTGACCTGCTCCGCCTGGCGGCAGGTAGTTCTTTTTGAGGAGCGGCAACCCATGGCACCACTATCCTCCGCACATTCACTGCAATCCACCGCCCCCTGGCTCCGAGATCTGCTGATCCTGGCCGTTCTGTTCGGATTTCTGTTTTGCTTCAGTCTGGGCGCCGCTCCCTTGATCGATCCCGATGAGGGACGGTATGCGGAAATCCCTCGTGAAATGCTCGAACGGGGCGATCTGATCACCCCCATGCTCAACTATGTCAAGTATTTCGAGAAACCTCCCCTGCTCTACTGGCTGAATGCCGGCTCCCTGAAGCTGTTCGGACAGAACGAATTCGCCGCCCGGCTGCCTTCGGCTTTGTCCGGACTGTTGACCGTGCTGCTCACCTATTGGGCCGGCTGCCGCCTTCTCGGTCGCCAGACCGGCCTGCTGGCCGCCTTTATACTCGGCTCAACTGCCGGCTTTCTGTTCCAGTCCCGCATCATTCTCACCGACATGTTGCTAACCCTGTGCCTGTCCTCGGCCCTCTTCTGCTTTGCCTTGGGGGTCTACGGTCGGGAGCAGCGCCGGAAGCTCTTTTTCCGGTTGTTTTTCGTCTGCTGCGGCCTGGCGGTACTTGCCAAAGGGTTGATCGGCATCGTGCTGCCGGCAGGCATCATCTTCTGGTACCTGCTCTTGGGACGGCGCTGGCATCTTCTGGCCGAAATTCCCTGGTTTTCTGGGCTACTGCTCTTCCTGCTCGTTACCGCTCCCTGGTTCGTGCTCGTTTCCCTGCAAAACCCCGAGTTTCCCCACTTTTTTTTCATCAGGGAGCATTTCCAGCGTTTCACCTCCACCATTCACCGGCGCAGCCAGCCGGTGTGGTTCTTTCTGCCGATGCTGCTCCTGACCATGCTTCCCTGGTCCTTCTTGCTGCCCGGGAGCTTGGCAAAGGCCTGGCGGGACCGCCACGCCACCCGGGACAGTACGCTCTTTCTCCTGCTTTGGCCGCTGGTGATCATACTGTTCTTTTCGCTCTCCAGCTCAAAATTGATTCCGTATATCCTGCCGGTCTTTCCGCCGCTGGCACTGCTGGTGTCCCACCGCATCAGCGCGGCCTGGAACTCCCGCCGTCCCGACCATACGCCGGCGGTGCTGTTCTTGGGCTCTCTGCTGCTGTGCGTCGGCGGGGCCCTCGCCATCATGCCGCTGCTGGAGTGGCTGCCGCCGTTTCTTCACTCCACCGGGCAGCTTGGCCGCGAACTGGCGACAATGCTCTCCGGCCCCGCTCCGGTGATTACGCTCAGCAAGACCATCGTGCCGGGAGGGCTGTTGGCCGGCACGGGGCTGCTACTCCTTATCGCCGTACGCACCCGTTCCACGGTGGTGGTGGTGGCGCTGCTCTGCTGCTTCGGCATCCTGCTCGAACTGCTGCTCCCCTGGGCCTTTGCCCGCTACGGCGCCGAACGTCTCTCCGCCCGCCCCCTGGCTGCCGCGGCCCTGCGTCATGCCGGACCGGAAACAGTGCTGGCCCAGATCGGTCCGCGCCAGGGAATGAACTTCTACACCGGTCGTCGTCTCGTTACCGTTGGTGATTACGACGAACTGACCTTTGGCAGTCAGCAGGGCGATCACCGCGACTGGTTCATGGATCAGGACCAGTTCCAGCGGCTCTGGCAATCGAACCGTCACGCCCTGATTGTCGTTCCGCGCCACCAGCAGTCGGCCTATCGTCTGGCAAACGGTGCCGATGCGCCCATACTTGCGGATAACGGCTCATTGTTGCTGCTTTCCAACCGCTGAATCCAAAGGAGTCCTGTGCCATGCGTACCACGTTTCTTCCCTTTTCTGCCCCGCTGCTGGGTGAAGAGGAAATTGCCGAAGTAGTCGATTCGCTTCGTTCCGGCTGGCTTACCACCGGCCCCAAGGTGAAGCGGTTTGAAGAGGAGTTCAAGGCATACATCGGTGCCCCCCATGCCGTGCCGCTCAGTTCCGCAACCGCCGGCCTGCACCTGACGCTTCTGGCCCTGAAGATCGGCGCGGGAGATGAAGTCATCACCACCCCCATGACCTTTGCCTCCACCGTGAGCATGATCATGCTCGCAGGGGCCACCCCAGTCCTGGCCGATATCGAGCCCGGTACCCTCAACATTGATGTCGAGCAGGTGCGCAAAAAAATTACCCCTGCGACCCGCGCCATCATTCCCGTCCACTTTGCCGGCCAGCCTTGCGACATGGACCCGCTCTTCAAGCTGGCCAGGGAGCATGGCCTCACGATCATCGAAGATGCTGCCCACGCCGTGGGCACGGAGTACAATGGCCGCAAGGTCGGCACCTTTGACTCGGTTTCCATCTTTTCTTTTCATCCGAACAAGAATATCACCACCGGTGAGGGGGGCATGGTCTGCACGCCGGACGAGGCCCTGGCCGAAGAAATCTCCCTGCTCAAGTTTCACGGCATGAGCCGTGAGGCATGGAAGCGCTTTTCAGCCAGCGGTACCCCCGGCTATGACATCATGCTGCCCGGTTTCAAGTACAACATGATGGATATCCAGGCGGCCATCGGCATTCATCAGCTGCCCCGCCTCGACGGTTTCATCGAGCGGCGGCGGCAGATCGCCGAACAGTACAATCATGCCTTCGGCAGCCTGCCGGAACTGGTACTGCCCCGCTATGCTCCCTATCAGCAGCGTCACGCCTGGCATCTCTATACGCCCCTGGTGAAGACCGAACGACTCTCCATCGACCGTGACGGTTTCATGGCAGAACTGAAGCAGCGTAATATCGGCACCGGTCTGCATTACCGGGCGATCCACCATCACACCTGCTATCGTACCGCCCTGGGGATTGCCGACAGCGAGCTTCCCGTGGCCAGTTATGCCTCGGACCGCATTCTCTCCCTGCCACTCTTCCCCGCCATGACCGATCAGGACGTGCACGACGTGATCGCTGCCGTCACCGAAGTTGTCACCGCTTTCCGGAGCTAGCCATGGCGACGGATACCGTTCACAAGCTGCCCCCGCAGAGTATTGAAGCCGAGATGTCGATCCTGGGCGGCATCCTCATCGACAACGACGCCATCAACCGGGTGCTGGAAATTCTGGAGCCCTCCGACTTTTACCGTGAGGCGCACCGTAAAATATTCGCCGCCATGCTGGAACTTTCCGATCGGCGGGAGCCCTGCGACCTGATCACGCTGACCGACGCCCTCAAGCGGCGGAGCGATCTCGACGCCTGTGGCGGAGCCGGTTACCTGACCACCCTGGTCGATTATGTGCCGACCGCAGCCAACATCGCCTATTATTGCAAGATTGTGAAAGAAAAAGCCCTTTCACGTCGCCTGATTACCGTTGCCACCGACATCGTTACCGCCGGTTACGACGAGCAGGGCGATGTGAACGAAATGCTGGACGGTGCCCAAAAGGCGCTGTTCGAGCTGTCGGAGAACAAGCTGCGTCCCCAGTATTACCCGGTCAAGGCGGTTATCAAGGACGCTTTCCGGATGCTGCAGACGCTGTACGAGAAAAAGGAGCCGATCACCGGCGTGGCAACCGGCTACGTGGACTTGGACCATATGACCGCCGGCTTCCAGCCCGGTGACTTGATCATCATCGCCGCCCGCCCCTCCATGGGAAAGACGACTCTGGCGCTGAATATTGCCAGCCATGCCAGCACCGAGGCACGGGAGCGCACTCCTTCGGTAATATTCTCGCTGGAAATGGGCAAGGAGCAGTTGGTCATGCGGTTCCTCTCCTCCCTGGCCAAGGTCGATGCCGGCAGGATGCGGACCGGCAACTTTCTGGACACCGACTGGCCCCGGATGCAGAAGGCAGCCGACATGCTCTACAAGTCTGACATTTTCATTGACGACACGCCGGCCATCAGCGTGCTGGAACTACGCTCCAAGGCCCGGCGCCTGAAAAGTGAGCACAACATCGGCCTGATTATCGTGGACTACCTGCAGCTGATGCGGGGCGGTCCCAATCCGGAGTCCCGTCAGCAGGAGATTTCCGAGATATCCCGATCACTCAAGGCACTGGCAAAGGAGCTGAACGTGCCGGTGGTGGCCCTGTCCCAGTTGAACCGCAGCCTTGAAAATCGTGGCGACAAACGGCCGATGATGAGCGACCTGCGGGAATCGGGTGCCATTGAACAGGATGCCGACGTGATCATGTTCGTCTACCGCGAGGCGGTGTACTGCGAGCACTGCCGGAAGAAAGACGGCAGTTGCACGGCCGACCACGAGCGTTCGGCGGAGATTATCATCGGTAAACAGCGGAACGGTCCCATCGGCACCGTTGAACTGGCCTTTTTCGGTGAGCACACGCGCTTCGAAAATCTGGCGCGCGGACAACAGCAGTAACCTGCTGGCGTACAAACCGGTTCTGCTTGCTTTTTTGCACTGCCCAGTGCAGTATTCATAAAATATATTTATTAATATGCGTTTAGCGATGATAACGAATGAGCTTTTCAGGGAGGAAAAACCGTATGTTCGGATTTGGTATGCCGGAGCTGATTGTGATTCTGGTGATCGTGCTGGTGGTGTTCGGGGCGGGCCGCCTGCCGGAGATTGGTGCCGCGTTGGGTAAAAGCATTAAAAACTTTAAAAATGCTTCCGATGGGAAGGACGAAATCGAAATCAAGCCCAAGAAGGACGGCGACAAGCAGGCCTGATCGCACGAGGTGCGGCGTCTCTGCAAGGCTGCCGCACCTCGTCGCTTCACTCCTCTCACCCTTCACCCCGTCGGCTGCCCTGCACGCTGTCCCGTCGCGTCATTTCCCGGTCAATCCGGTTCAGGACATCCAGCTTGCGACGCGACCACTCCGGAGCCACCAGTTCGGTACGGCCATCTCCCATCAGCCGATGAATTATGACCTGCGGATCAAGCAACTCCAGGGCATCGCACACCAACCCAATATATTCGTCCCGTTCCAGCAGTGAAACCTTCCCGGCCCGATAGTCGACTTCCAGCTGACTTCCCTTGAGAATGTGGAGATGGTGAAACTTAGCCCCTGAAAACCCCAAGCGGTCGACTTCTCGTACCGATGCCAGCATCTCCTCCCTGCTCTCTCCCGGCAGCCCCAGCACCAAGTGGGCGCAGGTCTGGATACCCCGCTCCCGGCAGCTCTGTACGGCCGATTCCAGGCAGGCGTGGTCATGACCGCGGTTGATGGCTGAAAGTGTCCGATCATGCATGGTCTGCATCCCCAGCTCCAGCCAGAGGTAGGTCCGGGCGTGCAGTTCCGTCAGCAGGTCGAGGGTAGCCGGCGGCAGGCAGTCCGGTCGGGTACCGATGATGAGCCCCACAACCGTCGGGTCGGCCAATGCCTCCTCGTACAGACGCCTGAGTCGATCAGGGTTCTCATAGGTGTTGCTGTAAGCCTGAAAGTACGCGAGAAATTTGGCTGCGCCGTACTTTTGCTGCATTTTCCGCTTGCCGTCAGCCAGCTGCTCTGCGATGGACAGTGCAACCGGCACACCGACAGCAGCAGCCCCCCGGTCGCCGCAGAAAGTGCAGCCGCCGTGGCCTACGCTGCCATCGCGGTTGGGGCAGGTGAAGCCGGCATCCAGGGAGACCCGCTGGATTCGCTGGCCGAACTGTCGCAGCAGTTCGTTATTGAAAGTGGTATAGCGTTTCATGGGCAAAAAAAAGGGAGCGGCATTGCTGCCGCTCCCGGTATCGTGCTCGAATCGTGGGAGCACCGTCAAGGGGAAACTTACCTGCGTACACCCTTGCCGGCAACCTGCATACGGATCAGTGCCCGCTCCAGCGCTGCCTCGTAAATCTTGAAGTTCTTGTCCTCGGGGGACAGTTCCTTCAGCTTTGCCTCGGCGCGCCCCAGGGCAGCCTTGGCCCGCTCCAGGTCAATCTCGTCGGACCGCTCGGCGGTCTCGACCAGAACGATGATCCGATCGTCGCGCACCTCGAAATAGCCCCAGTTCAGTGCCATGCAGGCGGCAACGCCATCTTTCTTGAAGCACAGCTCACCGATTTTCAGCGAGGTCAGGAACGGGGCGTGGCCCGGCAGCACGGAGAACTCTCCGAGTTTGCCGCTGGCGGTAACTTCATCCACCAGTTCGTCCAGCACCTTGCTGTACGGGGTAACGATCTCAAGCTTCAACTTTTCAGCCATGATTGTTCCTCATGCCGGGTCGTGACCGGCAGTGATTGATTAGACAGCAGCCAGCTTCTTGCCCTTCTCGATCGCTTCCTCAATGGTACCGACCATGTAGAAGGCCTGCTCCGGCAGATCGTCGTACTTGCCGTCAACGATCTCCTTGAAGCCCTTGATAGTGTCCTTCAGCTCGACGTAGACGCCCGGGGTGCCGGTGAAGGCTTCGGCAACGTGGAACGGCTGGGAGAGGAAGCGCTGGATCTTCCGGGCACGGGCAACCACCAGCTTATCCTCTTCGGATAGCTCGTCCATACCGAGGATGGCGATGATGTCCTGAAGATCCTTGTACTTCTGCAGCACGTACTGAACCGAGCGGGCCACGGCATAGTGCTCGTCGCCGATGACCTGGGGATCGAGAATCCGCGAGGTGGAGTCCAGGGGGTCCACTGCCGGGTAGATACCCAGCTCGGCGATCTGACGGGAAAGAACCGTGGTGGCGTCCAGGTGGGCAAAGGCGGTAGCCGGTGCCGGGTCGGTCAAGTCGTCGGCCGGAACGTAGATGGCCTGTACCGAGGTGATGGAGCCCTTCTTGGTGGAGGTGATCCGCTCCTGCAGCTCGCCCATCTCGGTGGCCAGGGTCGGCTGGTAACCCACGGCGGAGGGGATACGGCCCAGAAGTGCCGAAACCTCGGAGCCGGCCTGGGTAAAGCGGAAAATGTTGTCAATGAACAGAAGCACATCCTGGTTCTCTTCATCACGGAAGTACTCGGCGATGGAGAGGGCAGTCAGGGCAACCCGGGCGCGGGCGCCGGGAGGCTCGTTCATCTGGCCGTACACCAAGGCTGCCTTGTCGATAACGCCGGAGTCCTTCATTTCGTGCCAGAGGTCGTTTCCTTCACGGGTCCGCTCACCGACGCCGGCGAATACGGAGAAACCACCGTGCTGCTTGGCGATGTTGTTGATCAGCTCCATGATCAGAACGGTCTTGCCGACGCCGGCGCCGCCGAACAGGCCGATCTTGCCACCCCGTGCATAGGGAGCCAACAAGTCCACAACCTTGATGCCGGTGGTGAAAGCTTCAACCTTGGTGGACTGGTCCTCGAAGGCAGGAGCGTCACGGTGAATTTCGTATTCCTTCTCGTTGCCGACCGGACCCATTTCGTCCACCGGCTCACCGATAACGTTGATGATCCGGCCCAGGGTCTTGCGGCCCACCGGTGCACAGATCTGCTTGCCGGTATCGACAACGGTCTGGCCGCGCTTGAGACCATCGGTGGAGTCCATGGCGATGGTACGGACCGCGTTCTCGCCCAGATGCTGGGCAACTTCCAGCACCAGGTTGTACTCACGCTCGTCGATGGCGGGGTTGGTGACCCGCAGGGCGTTGTAAATCGGCGGCAGCTTGCCGGGCTCGAATTCGACGTCCACAACGGCGCCGATGACCTGGGTGATCTTACCTGTGTTCTGGCTCATCTGACCTGCTCCTCCTGCGGCCTGTCGGCCATGCATATCTGAGTGATTTATAGCTTGTTCGTCTTAGCCCTTGATGGACTCGGCGCCGGAAATGATCTCCATCAGCTCCTTGGTGATGGCGGCCTGCCGTGCCCGGTTGTACTGCAGGGTCAGCTTGCCGATCATTTCCGAAGCGTTCTTGCTGGCGCTGTCCATGGCGGTCATCCGGGCACCGTGCTCGGCAGCCACCGACTCCAGCATCGCCTTGAAGATCTGCACTTCGATATTTTTGGGCAGGATCTCGTTCATCAATTCCTGCACCGACGGCTCGTAAATGTACTCAACCGGTGTCTCGTCCAAGGTCGGCGTTTCCGCCGCAGGAGGTATCACCGGCAGCAGTTGCTGGAAGGTGATGTCCTGGGACATGACGGTCTTGAAGGCGTTGTACAGGATGATGACCTGGTCGTACTGCCCTTCAAGATAGCCCTCGATCACCTCCTGCCCCAGCAGGGCGGCAGTCTGGTAATTGGGCTTGGAGATCAGGTTGGGATAGTTTTTGGCGACAGTGTGACGGTTCTTGAGGTACTCGTACCCCTTCCGCCCCAAGGTCATCACGGTGATCTGCTCGTAGGTCGCTTTGTGCTCACGGATGAACCGGTCGGCCGACTTGCAGAGGTTGGCGTTGAAGCCGCCGCACAGACCGCGGTCGGAGGTTACGACCAGCAGCAGCAGTTTCTTGGCTTCACGTACTTCCAGCAGCGGATGCTGATCCCCCTCGGCGCAACCGGCAAGGGACTGCAGAACCTCCTCAAGCTTGCGGGCATAGGGACGGGCAGCAATGATGCTTTCCTGCGCCCGGCGCAGCTTGGCCGCCGAAACCATTTTCATGGCCTTGGTGATCTGGCGGGTGTTCTTGACGGAACCGATCCGCTTTTTTATGGCTTTCAGGCTTGGCATGGTTCAGACCGTCCTTGTCCTAAGCGGTAAATTCCTTCTTGAACTGGTCAAGGGCGCTGACCAGCTTGGCCTTGACTCCGTCGTCGATCTGCTTCTTCTCGCGCAGTTCCGGCAGGACGTCGGCGGCACGGCTGTCCATGAATGCCAGCAGCTCCTGCTCGTAGCGCTTCAGGACCGAAACCGGATAGTCATCCACATAGCCGTTGTTGGCGGCAAAGATGATCAGAACCTGCTTCTCGAATGATTGCGGACGGTACTGGGGCTGCTTGAGAATCTCCACCAGGCGCTCGCCACGGGCCAGCTGCATCTGGGTCGCCTTATCCAGGTCGGAACCGAACTGGGCAAAGGCAGCCATTTCGCGATACTGGGCCAAGTTGAGACGCAGGGTACCGGCAACCTGCTTCATCGCCTTGGTCTGGGCGGAACCACCGACCCGGGACACGGAGATACCGACGTTGATGGCCGGACGGACACCGGAGTAGAACAGGTCGGACTCCAGGAAGATCTGACCGTCGGTGATGGAGATGACGTTGGTCGGAATGTAGGCGGACACGTCGCCGGCCTGGGTCTCAATGATCGGCAGTGCGGTCAGGGAGCCGGCACCGACATCGTCGGACAGCTTGGCGGCACGCTCCAGCAAGCGGCTGTGCAGATAGAAAACGTCGCCCGGATAGGCTTCACGTCCCGGCGGACGGCGGAGCAGAAGCGAAAGCTGACGATAGGCAACGGCCTGCTTGGAAAGGTCGTCATAGATGATCAGGGCATGACGGGCGCTGTCGCGGAAGTACTCGCCCATGGTAACGCCGGCGTAGGGAGCGATGAACTGCAGCGGGGCAGATTCGGACGCGGTGGCGGCAACCACGATGGTGTAGTCCATGGCGCCGTTTTCCTGCAGCTTGGAAACCACCTGGGCGACCGTGGAACGCTTCTGGCCGATGGCGACATAGATACAGATGACGTCGCCGCCCTTCTGGTTAATGATGGTATCCATGGCAACGGCGGTCTTGCCGGTCTGACGGTCGCCGATGATCAGCTCCCGCTGGCCGCGCCCGATCGGAACCATGGCGTCGATCGCCTTCAGGCCGGTGGCCATCGGTTCATGAACCGACTTCCGCTTGACGATACCGGGAGCCTTGATCTCAACCTTGCGGTAGTGCTCGGTAACGATCGGACCCTTGCCGTCGATCGGCTCGCCGATGGCGTTCACCACGCGGCCCACCAGGGCCTCGCCCACCGGCACCTCCACAATCCTGCCGGTCCGCTTGACCGAGTCGCCCTCTTTGATCTCGATGTAATCACCGAGAACGGCGGCACCGACGTTGTCCTCTTCAAGGTTCAGCACCATGCCGGAAACGCCGCCGGGAAACTCCAGCAGCTCGCCGGCCATGGCGCCAGCCAGGCCGTGGATACGGGCAATACCGTCACCAATGGAGATAATGGTACCGGTTTCGGAGACTTCAACCTCCTTACCGTACTCTTTGATCTGCTTCCTGATGATCTCGCTGATTTCTTCGGCTCTCAGTTCCATAGAAGCACTTACCCCTTCTGTAGTATATCGTGAATCCGTGTTAATTGAGTCTTGACGCTGCAGTCATAGACGATATCGCCAATCTGGGCCACCACACCGCCAACCAGCGACTGGTCGACCGATACGTGGGGCACAACTTTTTTGCCGGTTTTCTGCTCAAGGGCAACCCTGATGGCCGCCACCTGCTCCTCATCCAGAGCAAAGGCCGTGGTAATCAGCGGGCGAAGCACGCCGGACTGCTCATCGGCCAGCTGTTCATAGGTTCCAACGATCTGGGCCAGACAGGCAATCCGGTTCTTGTCCACCAGCAACAGCAGAAAATTGGAAACCAGCTCGCAACACCCCAGCCGGGAAACCAGCTCCTTTACAACCTGCTTCTTCTGCTCGGCGGTAAAGGCCGGATTACCCAGCACAGCAGCAAGTTCAGCCGAACCGGCGATCAGTTCATTGACCACCTTCAGCTCACGGCTGAACTGTTCGACCAAACCATTCTCAGAGCCAAGCTGGACGAGCGCCTTGGCATAGCGTCTGGCAATTGCGTTCGAGATCACAGTTGTCCCACCTTCCCGAGATAATCCTGTACAAAGCGGTCATGATCAGCCTTCTGCACGGCACCGGACAACCTGCCAGCAGCCAGCTCAACCGCAAGCTGGGCAGCCTCGGCCCGCAGCGCAGCACGGGCCTTTACCACTTCCTGCTCAGCCGACTGGGCAGCCTGAGCAGCAATCTTGGCAGCAGCCTCACGCGCCTCGGCAACGATCCGCTGCTTTTCAGCCTCGGCATCCTGCAACATGGCGGCACGCAGCTGCTCAATTTCCTGATTGGCCTTATCGAGCTTACCAGTGTACTCCACCAGCTTGGCCTCCGCGGCATCACGCGCGGCACGCGCCTCCCGGAGATTCTTCTCGATTGCAGCCTGGCGCTCCGCCAGCGACCCCTTCAGGTTGGCCTTCTTCAGCGCCCAGACCACGATTCCCACCAGGATGACAAAGTTTACCACCCGCCAGATGAAGTCCTTGATCAGGGCCCCGGAATCGGCATGATGATCTCCGCCACCGGCGGCAAAGGCAACCGAAGCGAGCAGGAGCGGCGACAGGGCGACCAGCGCGGCGCAGAACTTCTGGATACGGCGACCATTCAGCATCAGCATGGGCTTACAGACTCCTCCCCAGAATTTTCTCGCAGATTTCGCCGGAAAGCGCATCCACCTGCTTGCGCAGCAGCTGCCGCGCCTCGTCGGACTCACGGGCAACCTTTTCACGAATGACATCAAGCGCGGTCGCAGCTTCCTTGCGCGCCTTTTCGATCAGCGAGGTCTCTTCGGCCTGCGCCTCCTTGACCAGCTCGGCTCGCCGTGCGGCAACCTCGGCCTTTGCGGCACGCAGGGCGGCCTCATACTGCTCGACCTTTTCCTGCACAAGCCGGTCAACCGACACGGCCCGCTCACGAGCCGACTCGATTTCCAGACGACGCTTTTCCAGCACGGCCCTGAGCGGCTTGTACAGCAACACATTCAGCACCAGCACCAGAATTCCAAAATTTATGATCTGAATAAAAAATGCGAGATCGAGATTGATCACGGCCTACCCCTTGTACTGCAGCCTGTTTGTATACTGTATCCCACAAAAAAGTGCCTGAAATTCACAGGCGTAAAACGCTGTGTAGCTACCACAAACGTATACGGACTGTCAACGAAAAAGTGTCAGCGCTGCAACAGGTCTACCACGCGAGTAAGGTCGTCGGCGGTGGCAAAATGGATCTCCAGCACACCTTTGCCACTGCCGCTGCGACGAATGGCGATCCGGGTTTGAAACTGCCGCTGCAGCTGCTCTTCAAGGGCCGTCATCAGCAGATCGGGCTGTCGTGCCGGCTTCGCGGGCGTGGTACGGCGCTGCTGCTTGAGACGGTTCACCAGCTCCTCGGTGGCTCGCACGCTCAACTGACGCTGCAGAATGTCGTGCCGCACCTTCTGGATCAATTCCTCACTGTCCAGCCCGAGCAGTGCCCGGGCATGCCCCATGCTGAGTCGCTCCTCGACGACATCTTGCTGGATCTGGACCGGCAGCTTCAATAACCGCAGAGCGTTGGTGACCGTGGTGCGGTTCTTGCCCACCCGCCGAGCCACTTCGTCCTGCGAGATACCGAACTGATCCACCAGTGAGCGGTAGGCCTGGGCTTCCTCGATGGCGTTGAGGTCCTCCCGCTGGATATTTTCGATCAGAGCCAGCTCCATGACCGTATCGTCGCTGGCCTCGCGGATCACCACCGGCACCTCGCGCAGCCCCGCCTTCTGGGAGGCCCGCCAGCGCCGTTCACCGGCAATGATCTCGTACTCGCCCCCCTTCTGTGTCACCACCAGCGGCTGAATAATTCCCTTTTCGCGAATGGAGGCCGCCAGCTCCTCCAGCTTTTCCGGGTCAAACTGCTTGCGGGGCTGATTGCGGTTGGGACGGATCAGTTCAATGGGACAAAGGAAATACTGCTTGTCGCCGCCGGCTTCAATCACCGGCAGCAACGCCGCCATCCCCTTGCCAAGGCCGGACTTCTTAAGCATGCTCTCCTCCCCGCCGGATCAGCTCCCGGGCCAACTGCAGATAGGATGCGGCACCGCGGGATGCAATATCGTAATAGATCACCGGCTTGCCATGACTCGGTGCTTCGGACAATCGAACGTTGCGCGGAATAACCGTTTCAAACACTTCGGCGGGGAAGTGGGCCCTGACTTCGTCCTCAACTTCCTTGGAAAGCCGGTTGCGGGCATCGAACATGGTGAGCAGGATACCCTCGATCTTCAGCAGTGGGTTCAGCCCGCGCTGCACCAGACGGATGGTCTGCAGTATCTGGGAAAGCCCTTCCATGGCGTAAAATTCGCACTGCAGGGGGATCAGGATACCGGCCGCCGCGGTCATGGCGTTGATGGTCAGCAGATTCAGCGAAGGAGGGCAGTCGATCAGCACGTACCGATAGCGGGCAAGCACGGGGGCAAGGGCGTACTTCAGGCGCTGCTCGCGGCCGCTTTCGGTGGCCAGTTCCAGCTCGGCACCGGCTAGGTCGGCCGTTGCCGGCAGCACGTGCAGAAAACGATGACCACTGTCCACAACCAGGGAGTCGGCGGAAACGTCGTTGATCAGCAGATCGTAGACCGACTGACGCAACCGGGTTTTGTCCACTCCCACGCCACTGGAGGCGTTTCCTTGCGGATCCATGTCAACGAGCAGGGTCGGGCATTCGGCAGCAGCCAATGCCGCAGCCAGATTAACGGCCGTGGTGGTTTTACCCACCCCCCCCTTCTGGTTGGCTATGCAGATGATTTTTGACATAAGGTGTTGTCAGACCTGTGGAATTCCAAAACGGAGCGTACCAGGACGCGGCAAGGTCGGAACGGTAGCATAAAGCAGGGGCCCTGCAAAGCACTTTTTAGGAACCGGCCGCGGCACTCCAGCATCGTCCGCAGCGCTCACGATACGCCTCGTCCGGCGGCGCCGCGAGCCGCAGGAGCGTGCCATCGCGCCGGCGCCACGAAAGCTCGGCACAGTGGAGCATCAGCCTGTTGCAGGGCGTACCGCCGTAGGTGGCATCTCCCACGATCGGCAGACCGTCGGCAGCGAGATGCACTCGAATCTGATGGGTACGGCCGGTATGCGGCAGCGCCTCGACCAGCGCAGTGCCCTCTTCGGTTGCCAGCAGCCGGAATTCGGTCCGGGCAGGCCGCCCCCCCGGCACGATCCCCCAGCGGGCGCTGGCCACCTTGCCGATGGGCCCCTCGGCTTGCCAGCACTCGGCGGGTGGGGCACCGGCAATCAGCGCCAGATACCGCTTGCCCATCTCGCCGCGCCTGAACAGCTCCGACAGCCAGGCAGCCTCCTGGCGGTGCTTGGGAAACAGCATCAGTCCAGAGGTGCCGCGATCCAGACGATGGACGATCCGCACCGGCTCACGGACACCCTGCCGGGCGAACTCCTCGGCCACCCAGTATTCAAGCGTACCTTTCAGCTGGTACGGCGTCCGCTGACTGGCTACCCCCGGCGGCTTGTTCACTGCCAGCAGATGCTTGTCCTGGTAGATGATCGCTTCGGGAGACAGCTCCAGCTCCTGGAAACGTCCCGGCTCCATCACCCCCACGGTCAGCAGATCGCCGCTTCTGACGCTGCGGGAGGCCACCCGCACCATGGCTCCGTTGAGTACGCAGCCCCCCCGGTCGATGATTCGGCGGGCCTCCCCTTTGCTGATGGCCGCCAGGAGCGCCAACACTTCATCCAGTCGGCGTCCTGCCTGCTCGTCCGTTGTCCGCAGCTCAATAATCATCGTTTGTATGTAGCACGACCGCCGCCTGCGTGGCAAACAAAGCTGTTGCCGGTTTGCGCCGCCATCTGCTAGGTTTCGGACATGTCCCGTTCGTCCCATAGCCTGCGCGGTCCCGTTGCCTTGAGCCACCTGTTGCTGCGCACCCTCGTCCCGCCCGCCGGCCGGGTCGTGGATGCAACCTGCGGCAACGGCAAGGATACGCTGCTGCTCGCCGAGTTGGTGGGGCCCCATGGCCATGTCTTTGCCTTCGACATCCAGCCGGCTGCCTGCGAACGGACCATGACGCGACTGCGGGAAGCAGAGCTGCACGAGCGCGTCACTGTCCACACTATCGGCCACGAGCGGATGGGCACCGTCGTGTCTGCACCGCTGGCGGCCGTTGTTTTCAACTTGGGCTGGCTGCCCGGCGGAGATCGAGCGGTGACCACCCGCCCCGAAACCACCTGTGCCGCTCTGGAGGCCAGTCTGAACCTGCTGCAGCCCGGTGGCTGCCTGCTGATCACCTGCTACCCCGGCCATGAAGGAGGCGACCGGGAAACTGCCGCCGTCTGCGCCTGGGCGGCAGCACTCTGCGCCGGGCGGTGGCATGTCTGGCGGATGGGCCAGATGAACGTTTCCGCAGCGGCTCCCTTCTGCGTCCTGATCCAACAAGGAAGGAGCGCCGATGTACCGTAATCTTCTCCCCTTCTTCATCGTGCTGCCTGCGGCGCTCTACAGCCTCCTCTCCCTCTGGTGCGGCTGGCGCTTCTTCCGCGGCCGTGCCGCCGGGGAGACGGATACCGAGAGGGCCGTCCAGCCGCCGGTTACGATCCTGAAGCCGGTCAAGGGGATGGACGAGGGCAGCTACGACAACTTTGCCTCCTTCTGCCGGCAGCACTATGGCGGGGCCGTGCAACTGCTCTTTGCCGTGGCCGCGGCGGACGACCCCGCGATTGCGGTGATCCATCGACTGCAACAGGACTTTCCGGACCGGGAAATCACCCTCACCGTCGACCCGACCATCCACGGCCCCAACCTGAAGATTTCCAACCTGATGAACGCCTTCCCCCGGGCTCGCCACGACCTGTTGATCATCTGCGACAGCGATATCCGGGTCGAGCCGACCTTTCTGACCTCGGTCACCGGCCATTTCCGCAATCCCCGGGTCGGCCTGGTCACGTCCCCCTACCGCACCCGTCACGTGCATGGCGCGGCAACCGTCCTCGAGTCCCTGGGATTCAGCACCGAGATGCTCCCCAACGTGACCGTGGCGCGCCAACTGGAAGGGCTTTCCTTTGCACTGGGTGCCGCCATGACCTTCCGGCGGGAGGCGCTGGAAACCATCGGGGGCCTGCCGGCACTGGTGAACTACCTGGCCGACGACTACCAACTGGGCAACAAGATTCGCCGTGCCGGCTGGGAGCTGGTCCTCGACCGCCAGTTCGTCGAAAGCATGATCCGCAGCGAATCCCTGGGCTCCATCCTTTCCCGGCAACTGCGCTGGGCCCGCACCATGCGGGTCAGCCGGCCGGGAGGGTACCTGGCCTCCGGCATCACGCTTCCCGGCCTGGCAGTGGTTGCCGCTCTGGCGGCCGCCCCCCCTCTCACCTCCCTGTCGGCACTCCTGCTGCTTTATGCAATCCGGCTGACCGTCGCCACTGTTTTCAGCCGCAGCCTGGTGCAGGATCGCCTGCTACCGGCCTGGTGCTGGCTGCTGCCGCTCCGCGACCTGCTGGCCACGGCAACCTGGCTGGGCTCCTTCCTCGGCAACCGGGTGCAGTGGCGTGGTCATCACTTCCGCATCTTGCCCGGCGGCAGGCTGGAAACCATCAAACAATAGTTTGGCATTAACGCTTTACAGCTCATCCGCGCGGGATTATAGTATTTAGTCCATTATTTTCGGAGCCACGAAACGTGACGGGTTACTATCTACGCATACTGGGCCGTACCGGCTTGGCCGGCCTGACATCTCTGGGCCGCATGGGCAGCTTTCTCGGCGCTGCCACCTACTCGCTGGTGCGCCACCCCGGCCGGCCGGTGCATGTCCTGAAGCAGATCCGTTTCATCGGGGCAAAATCGCTGTTCGTGATCGTGCTGACCGCCGCCTTCACCGGCATGGTGCTGGGCCTGCAGGGCTACTACACCCTGGCGAAATTCGGCTCGGAAGGGCTGCTGGGGGCTGCCGTTTCCCTCTCGCTGATTCGCGAGTTGGGCCCCGTGTTGACGGCCCTGATGGTGACCGGACGCGCAGGCTCCGCCATTACCGCCGAAATTGGCATCATGCGGATCAGTGAGCAGATTGATGCCCTGGAAACCATGGCGCTTGACCCGTTCAAGTATTTGATTTCGCCCAAATTCATCGCCGCCATGCTCTCGCTGCCGCTGCTCTGCGCCATCTTCGACCTGGTGGGCATTTACGGCGGCTGGCTGGTGGGCGTCAAGTTGCTGGGCGTCAATCCCGGCGCCTATTTTACGGAAATGTACCGCGCCGTCGAGTGGAAGGATGTCTACTCCGGCTTCATCAAGTCGTTCTGCTTCGGCATCATCATCGCCTGGGTCGGCTGCTACAAGGGCTACTACGCCGGCCGCGGCGCGGAAGGGGTCTCCCGCGCCACCACCGAGGCCGTCGTGCTTACCTCGGTTCTGGTACTGGTCTGGGACTACTTTCTCACCTCGGTGCTGCTATGATCCGCCTGGTTGACGTTCACAAATCCTTTGGTTCCCAGCAGGTCCTGCAGGGACTCACCCTGACCGTTCCCCGGGGAGCGATCACCGCCATCATCGGCCCCAGCGGCGAGGGGAAAAGCGTTACGCTCAAGCAGATGATCGGCTTGCAGCAGCCGGATCGCGGCGATGTACAGATCGAGGGACGCAGCATCATCGGCCTGCAGCGCGCGGAGCTGAATACGGTCCGCGAAAAATTCGCCATGGTCTTTCAGAACTCGGCCCTCTTCGACTCCATGACTGTTTACGAAAACGTGGCCTTTCCTCTGGAGGAAAAAACCAACCTGTCGAAAGACGTCATTGCCGAACGGGTCAGGAATGCCCTTCTGGATGTCGGCCTGCGCAACGTGGACCACAAATATCCCGATGAGTTGTCCGGCGGCATGAAAAAACGGGTGGGCCTGGCCCGCGCCCTGCTGCTCAACCCGGAGATCGTACTGTTCGACGAACCGACCACCGGCCTTGACCCGGTGATTCGCCGGGCGATCCACCAGCTCATCCAGGAGACCCAGGCAAAATTCGGCTTTACCGCCGTGCTGGTCTCCCACGACATTCCGGACATTTTCGAGGTGGCCCACTACGTGGCCATGCTCTACCGGGGCACCATCCTGCAGTTCGGTACCCCCGACGAAATCAGGGCATCGGACAACCCGGTGGTCCGTCAGTTCATCAGCGGCAGCCTTGACGGCCCCATCAATATTGGAGTGGCATAACCATGAACACGACGAAACTCGAACTTACCGTCGGTCTTTTCATGCTGGTCGGCATCCTCTGCCTGGTCTATATTTCGGTCAAGCTGGGCAAGATGGAACTGATCGGGGGGAACTATTACCGGGTGGTGGCCCAATTCGACTCCGCCTCGGGGCTGAAGAACGGTGCCCGGGTCGAGGTTGCCGGCGTCGAAGTGGGCAGCGTGGCCAACATAGCCCTTGACCGCGAAACCGGCGACCGCGCCGAAGTGACCCTCAAAATCAGGGACGGCGTCAAACTGGGCGACGACGTCATCGCCTCGGTGCGCACCAGCGGCATCATCGGCGACAAATTCATCAAGCTCAAGCCGGGCGGGTCCGACCGCCTGCTCAAGGATGGCAGCAAGATCCGCGAGACCGAATCGGCCATCGATATCGAGGAACTGGTCAGCAAGTTTATTCACGGCAAGGTTGATTAGGAGGCAAAGCGATGAACGGACGCATCCGCCCGCTGGCACTCGCACTGGCATGTACCGCCTGCATACTGACCGCCGTCGGCACGGCAGGGGCCGGCAGCCCGTCGCAAGCCACGCTGGTGCTCGACCTGAACGAATGTATCCGCACCGCCCTGCAGGCCGCCCCCGAACTGGGAGAGGCGGAAGCGGACATCCGCCTTACCAGCAGCAAGCTGAAGGAAGCCCAATCCTACCGCTACCCCCAGATCGAGGTACTGTCGCTGTTCGGCCCCGCCCCTTCGGCACGGCGCAGTGATATCGAACCGACCGTCAAGACCGACATCGCCTTCAGCGTCAAGAACCTGACCTGGTTCACCAGCGCCGACTTGCTGGTCACCCAGCCCCTGTGGACCTTCGGCAAGATCAGCGAAAACATGAAGGCCGCCACCCACGGCATTGAAGTGGACAAGGCCAAGAAACAGCAGAAGGCCAACGAAGTGACCCTTGAGGTCAAGAAGTACTACTATGGCGTGCTGCTGGCCCGTGAACTGCAGAACGTTCTCTCCGAGCTGCAGCAGTACATGAGGCAGGGCAAGGAGAAGATACAGCAGCTGATCGATAATGAGAGCCCCGCCGGCGACGAGATGGACCTTTTCAAAATCGACGCTTATTCCGGCGAGATCAATAACTACATGGAGGCGGCACTGAAAGGCGAGCGCCTCGCCCTGGCGGCGCTCAAGGCGCGACTGGGACTGAACGGCACGTTGGACGTCACCGTTGCCGACACCCAGCTGCTGATGGAATCGCGGACCATCCCCGATCTCACGGGTTCCGTCGAACAGGCACGCCTGCAGCGCCCCGAGTTCAAACAGCTCTCCGAAGGCCTCCGGGCACGGACCGCCCTGGTGGATGCCGCCAAAGCCAACTACTATCCCGATCTGTTTCTTGCCGGCATGCTTTCCTGGGCCTACGCCAACGACCGCGACCGGATCAAGAATCCTTACCTGAGCGACCGTTTTCAACACACCTACGGCGGTGTTGCCCTGGGACTGAAATGGCACCTCGATTTCGGCATTACCGGTGCCAAGGTCGCCGCCGAACAGGCACAGCTGAACCGCCTGGAAAGTACCAAGGCCTATGCCGACACCTTTATCCCGCTGCAGATTCAGAAGGCCTGGCTGGAGATGAAGGAGGCGGAAAAGGTCGTCGAGTCGAGCTTCATCGCCTATCGCAGCGCTAAAAAGTGGGGGGCTGCAGCCCTGGCTAACTTCGATTTCGGCATCGGCAATCCCCGGGACATCTTCGATGCCGTTGCCGTCTACGGCAAGATGAAAGCCGCCCACTATCAGGCGATCTATGATTACAACATCGCCAAGGCAAACCTGGAATACGCCGTGGGATCGCTGCCTCCTGCCGCCGCGCCCTGATTTCAGCTTTCGCACACAAGGAGTTCGCAACCATGATTAAAAAACTGATACTGCTGTCCCTGGCCGGACTCATGCTGGCAGCCCCGGCACAGGCCTCCGTTACGGACGATGTTCGCAAAACCGTGAATGAGGTTATCCGCATCGTCTCCGACAAAGAGATGAAGAAACCGTCGCAGGAGCAGAAACGACGTGCCGCCATCAAGCAGGCCATCGGCACGGTCTTCGATCAGCAGGAAATGGCGCGCCGTTCCCTGGGTAAGCACTGGAATCAGCGGACGCCGGACGAACGCCGCCAGTTCGTCGAACTTTTTTCGGGCCTGCTGGAAAACTCCTACGCCGACAAAATCGAATCCTACAACAACGAACGGATCGTCTACGTCAAGGAAGTAGTGGATGGCGACTTCGCCGAGGTGAAGTCCAAGGTGATCACGGCAAAGAACGAGGAATACACCCTCGACTACCGGGCGCTCAAGCAGAGTAGCGGCAAATGGGTCGTTTACGATGTCGTTATCGAGGGAGTCAGTCTGGTTTCCAACTACCGCACCCAGTTCAACAAAATCATCAGTGCAAACGGCTACGCCGAACTGGTAAAAAAACTGCAGTCAAAAAGCAACGAATTGAAGGCGCGCTAACGGTTAATTTTCTTGACAGCCATCAAACACCGTGCTAAAGGGACGCTGCGATAAGTTTCGGATATGCGCGCAGTGCCATGAAGCTCCCGCAGTATCTGCCTCTGCTTGTGGAAACGCCCGAACCAGTTCCGGAAACTTCGTTCGATGTTACTCATCCGGCAAGGTCCGGGAACCCATGAAGGAGGAAGCACGTAATGGCACAAGGCAAGGTCAAGTGGTTCAACGACACCAAGGGGTTCGGATTCATTGAGCAGGACGGGGGCGAAGACGTATTCGTCCACTTCTCAGCAATTCAGTCCGAAGGTTTCAAGACTCTGGCAGAAGGCGAGCAGGTGAGCTTTGACATCGTGCAGGGCCCCAAAGGTCTGCAGGCTGCCAACGTGCAGAAGCAGAAATAGGACGTTCCTCGACGCACCAG
Organism: Trichlorobacter ammonificans; assembly: GCF_933509905.1. Lineage (GTDB taxonomy): Bacteria > Desulfobacterota > Desulfuromonadia > Geobacterales > Pseudopelobacteraceae > Trichlorobacter > Trichlorobacter ammonificans. The sequence continues at coordinate 2,801,373 of NZ_OW150024.1, forward strand.
TACCAAAGGCCCGCTGAAAACAGCGGGCCTTTTTCATGCCGGCTTCCCACCCTCTCACCTAGGCGCTGTGTTTGAGCCGCTCCCGGTACTCCTCGTAGTCGGGCATCAGGCGGTCGTAACTGTCGTGCATCAGGGTCGAGGATATCATGAAGTCGGCGGTGGCCCGGTTGCACGCCACCGGGATGTTCCAGACCACGGCGATGCGCAGCAGCGCCTTGACGTCGGGGTCATGGGGCTGGGGCTCCAGCGGGTCCCAGAAGAAGATTACCAGGTCGATCTCCCCCTCGGCAATCTTGGCGCCGATCTGCTGGTCTCCTCCCAGAGGGCCACTCTGCAAACGGGTCACCGTGAGGCCGAGGCTTTCCTGGAGGAGGCCGCCGGTGGTGCCGGTGGCGCAGAGGTCGTGCTCCACCAGGATGGCCCGGTTGTAGCGCGCCCATTCGATCAGGTCTCGTTTCTTGTGATCGTGAGCCACCAGGGCGATCCGTTTGCGGGGCTGCATCTCGATTGTCCTGTAGTTCATCGTCATTTTCCCCCAGCCGGATTTTCAGACAGCTTATCCTCGATGACGGTCCGGTGCAACCCCGATTCCTCCGAGAGCCCCTTTCATGCGGCCAGGTCGAGCTGTTCGGCTTCAGAGGGCGACAGGATACCGGCCGCCGTGCCGTTCACCCCTCTCACCACCACCGACGACCCCTTGATCGCTTTGGCCGACTTCTTGACCTCGGTGGCCAGCGAGGCCAACTGGGCGTAGGACTCAACCGGCTGGCGGGCCGTGCTGACAATGGCGACGGAAAGCGAGAGCAGACTGAAGCTCTCCTGCTCACCCCGACGGTTGAGCGAGACGTACTGACCCGCTGCATGGTCCTGGGCCCCGTGCAGGATCGGCAGCCGCAGTTCGAATTCGGCGATCAGCCGCCGGGCCAGGACCGCGCCGCTTTCCGCCGTCGAGATGACGATGAAGTCGTCGCCGCCGATATGGCCGCAGAAGATCCGTTGTCCCTCCCGCAGGGCCGATTCCTCTTCCATCTGGCGCAGGATATCCCCCACCACCCTGATGGCCATGTCACCCCGTTCAAAGCCGTAAAAATCGTTGTACGGCTTGAAGTGATCGATATCGACGTAGGCGATGTCGAAGGCGCTGCCCTGGGCCAGGCAGCGGGTGATCTCCCGCTGGATGCTTTCGTTGCCCGGCAAGCCCGTCAGGGGATTGGCCCCTTTGGCCAGCTTCAGGTTCAGGGCGGTCATGGCATCCACCAAGGTGCGCAGATCCAGCATGCCCAGGTAGCTGCCGCGGCGGGCTACGCAGATATTGTTCAGCCGCAGGTCCGCCGACAGTCCCTGGATGAGGCGGGCCGCCTCCTCGATACCGGTATCCGCCTCGATGACCAGCGGAACCGGATGCATCAGGTCGCGCACCTTCTTGGCGTGGTTGATATGAAAAGCATAGCCGATCCGCCCCAGAATCTGTTCCTCGATAAATTCGGTGCGGTTCATGATCCCGACCACCTGCCCCCCGTCCACCACCGGCAGGGCCTGCAACACCTTGTCGCTCTGAAACCGCTCCAGTACCGTGGTCAGCCGGTCGCCGGGATGCACCGGCGGAATCTGCAGCACAACCTCCCCGACCGCTTCCAGCATCCGCCCGTTGCCGTTTTCCACCGGCAGGCCGAACGGCATCGCCAGAGGCGGGGGACGCTGCGGCGTCGGCTCGGGCGGCTCAGCCTCAGCCGCATCCGGCGATGCCGCCACGTATTCCTGGGTCAAAAACCGTTCGAACTCGTCGCGCTCCATCGGCTTGCCGAACAGGTACCCCTGCATCAGATCGCATCCCAGATCACGCAGCAGGCGGTGCTGTGCCGCCTTTTCCACCCCCTCCGCCACGATCCGCAGGTTCAGCGACTTAGCCAGTGCCACGATGGCGCTGACAATGGCCAGGTCGTCGTCGTGCTCCACCAGGTCGCGAACGAACGAGCGGTCGATCTTGATAATGTCCACCGGCAGGTGCTTCAGATAGATCAGGGATGAGTAGCCGGTACCGAAGTCATCAATGGCCAGCCTGACCCCCAGCTCCTTGAGGCGGAAGATTCGCTCGGTCAGCTCGTTACTGTGCTCCATCAGCACCGATTCGGTCAGCTCACAACAGAGCGCCTGCGGCGGCAGGCCGGTCCGCTGCAGAATAGCGGCCACCCGCTCCACGAAGCGGGGATCCTTCAGTTGCCGGGCTGAAACGTTGACGGCAACCGTCAGGTCGCGATATCCCTGCTCCCGCCAGTGACGGCAATTACCGGCAGCCAGCTCCATGACCAGCTCCCCCAGCGGCACGATGGCGCCGTTCTGTTCGGCGATGGAGATGAAACGGTCCGGCCCCACCAACCCCAGCACCGGATGCCGCCAGCGTACCAGCGCCTCGATGCTGATCAGGCGCTTTCCCTCCCGGTCGAAGAGGGGCTGATAGTTGAGAAAAAACTCTCCGCGCCGGATTCCCTGCAGGATGCCGGCCTCAAGCTGCACCTGTTCGGACACGGCACGGTTCATTGCCTCCGAATAAAACTGAAAACAGCCGTCCTCGCCGCACTCCCGCGCCTGGATCATGGCCAGCCGGGCGTTGTGGAGCAGCGCCTCTCCCACCCGCCCGTCGCCGGGGAACACCGCGATACCGATATGCCCCTGCACCTGATACTCCCCGTCCGCCAGCACCACCGGTTCGCGGATGCACTCCAGCAGCTTGGTAAGCACCGGAATCAATTCCTGTTCCGTGGCGGTACGGGGCAGCAGCACCGCAAACTCGCCGTAGTGGGATACCGCCAGGGTATCGGTTTCACGCAGCGCCATGCGCATGCGCGCCGCCGCGGTCCGCAGCAGTTCATTGAAACTTTCATGTCCCGCCGCCACTCCCCGCGCCAAGGCGAGGGATATGACGGCAAAGGGCCGTTCCTCCCGGCTGTTGATGGCGATCAGGTGCTGCAGGCGATCCAGCAGCAGGTTGCGGTTGGGCAGGCCGGTCAGGGGATCGAAGCGGGTCAGCTCCTCCACCTGCAGGCTGATCTGTTTGTGCTGGGTGATGTCCTGGACAAACACAATGGTGCAGGGTTCCTCTCCGAAAACGAGCTGCCGGGCGCTGACCAGCCCGTAACGCAGCGCCCCGTCGCGGTGCACGAAGGTGGCTTCGAACTCGCGCACCACACCATCGCTGCGAAGGTACTGCAGCAGTGCGGCACGCTCCTCCCGGCTGTGCCAGAAGTTCAGTTCAGCTTCCCGCTGCCCCCTGATCTCGGCACCGTCGTAACCGGACATGGCGCAGAACGCCCGATTCACCAGCAGACAGCAGCCGTCCCGGTCCCTGACCACGACGATGCCGTTGCTGGAGGCTTCGAACACTCCGCTGAGCAGCTCCCGTGAGCGGGCCAGCCGCACGGCGAGCCGCGCAACCAGCACATAGATGATCAGGGCTGAGGTTGCCACGAAGAGCAGTCCCTTGCCGCTGGTAAGTTTTGCCAGCACGTGTGTGTCGGAGACGGCACGGGAGAGCGTACTGTCGCTCCAGAGCACCCAGAGCGATCCGATCAGGGCATACAGCAGGCTGATACGTAGCGGTGTCAGCAGAACGCCACTCCTGCGCAGCGGCGACAGCCCCTCGCGGGGAGCCTCTGTTGCGCCGGCGGCTGGCGATTTCCTTTCAACGGTCATGACGCGGTCTCCTTCACTGACAACCTATAGCGCCGACAGGTCACAGCCACGTGACGATCCTGCAAATCTTCGATGGAAATCCCCCTCCAATTTGTTGCCCAGACTTTGTCCGTCCGACACCTGATCGTCACGGGAGCGGCGTAGGCTTGCCCCGTACACTGACGACCAACGGAAACAATGGAGGAGATGACCATGAAATTTGAATCCCTTGACGACTACTACCTCTGGACCTGCGACTGGTGCGATTCCGAAAACCGGACCCTGTGGGTGAAGGTTGCCCAGGGAGATGTGGCCTGCGGGGCCTGCCACCTGAGCGCCAGCCATCCCACATCGGGCAGGGGGACTGAACATCGCAACGGCCGTATCATGGCAGGACTGTGCTAGACAGCTGCCGCGGGAGAGAAGGCAATGTGGATTATCCGTGCGCTGACCATGCAAACGCAGCTTGCAGAGCTTGACCGGCAGATGGACAAACTGCGCAAGCTGGTTGACCGTAACTCTCAGGCCACCGGAGGCAGATCATGAAGCAGATGCTTGAGCGACACATCCCCCCCTTGGCTGCGCGCCATCCCGCGTTGATGACGGTGGCATCGGCAACGGCAGGGCTTTTGCGCAGCATGGCCATCAAGCTCTACCGTCCCCGCCACCGCCCCCGTGAGCAGGCGCTGTGGGAACGATATCCCAGCCTCCCGGCGGTCCGCTGTCAACTGTACCGGGAGAAGTCGGCAGGCTCCAACCCCACCATCGTCATTGGCGGGTTTGTGCCGGATGCCACGGAAGCGGTGGAATTCCAGCGTCCAACTCTGCGCCGTCATGGTTCCATCTATTACCTGAACTTTCCCCGTAACGGTTTCAGTCAGGAACTGTTTGAGGGGCAGCTGGCCGACCTGATCGACGATCTGGCACTGAACGGGGAGCGTCCGGCACTTATGGCTGTCAGCTTTGGTGCCGGTCTGCTGGTGGAGTTCCTGCGTCGCGCACCTGAGAGTATTCATGAAAAGATACGTGGTCTGGTGCTGGTCAGTCCGGTGCTCTGCACTGCCGACCTGATCCGTGCCGCTGGGGAGCGCAGCGGCGGGGTACGCATGCTGGAGTCCAACCTGCGCAAGATCATGGGCGCCGACCCGGCCAACGAGTATGACCTGAACCGCCAGCTGGAGCGGGCCCGGCGTTGCTTCCAGGCCCTTTTCGAAGCAGGGGCGGAGAACCGGCCGCTCACCACCCGGCACCTTACCATCCGCAGCAGGATTTTTGAGGTGCTGGAACAAACCTCCAATCTGGGAGGATACGAACGGGTGCTGGCCCTGAAACGCTTTGCCGTCCCCTGTGGGCAGCGCAGCATTTACAGCGGCCCCAGCCTGCTGCTAGTGGCCGAGGATGAAGAAAGCGTACTGGTACCATCCTCCCCGACGCTCTGCCTGGTGCGTGACCACGAGCGGTTACGGGTGATGCTGCCGGATGTGCGGCTGCGCAAGGTCTCGTCGCCGGATGCCGCGGACCCGGTGGCCCATGCCTCACTGATCTTCCACCATCATGCCTTCAACCCGCTGCTGGAGGATTGGCTGGAACGGTTGCACCGTCATCCCCTCTGGGCAGTTGTCTGATGTTTGCGGCGCTCACCCCTCTGCTTCGTCTGCCGGTACGGATGGCAGCTCTCCGCCGCGCCCGCAGTTTTCATAGTCGCGATCCCCGTGGAGCACAGCGGGCACTGCTGCCCTGGCTGGTGTCTCGTGCAACTGTCACGGCTTTCGGGCAACAGCACGGTTTTCCGGCCCTTGCCGGCCTGTCGCCGGAACGCTTGTACCGGCAGTATTGCCGTCAGGTGCCGATCCGTACCTACCGCCAGTTCTGGGACAGCTATTTCGGCCCCTGCCTGCAGAACCGGCATGACGGGAAAAAGCTCGAGTTGCGTGACCTGACCTGGCCGGGCCTGATTCCCTGGTTGTGTGAAACCTCCGGCACCACGGCCCCCACAAAATACATCCCTTTCAGCAACGACATGTTTGCCGCCAACAGACGGGCAGCGCTGGATATGATGGCCTGTTATCTGGCCGCCAAACCGGAGAGCAGACTGATCGGCAACACGATGCTCTACATGGCCGGCCCCACCAGCCTGACCAGGATGGGCGACGGTGTACAGTCCGGCGATATGAGTGCCATAACCCTGCAACAACGTCCCTTCTGGCTTGAACCGTTTGTGGAGCCGAAGGAGCCGCTCTCGTCAGCCACCTGGGAGCAGCGGCTGGGCGGCATGGCCCGCCTGCTGATTGAAGACCGGCGTATCAGGGCGATTTCCGGGGTTCCGCCCTGGATACTCCTGCTGCTGAAACAGGTTGAACTGCTGTCAGGCCGGTCAGTGAGCAACGTATTGCCGCATCTTGAGCTGATCATCCACGGCGGTGCCAGTCTCGCTCCTTATCGGGATGAGTTTCTGACGTTGTTCGGAGAGCGGATGCCCGACCTCCTTGAACTGCTTCCATCCTCTGAAGCGTTCATGGGCTTTCAGGCGCAGGGAGAGCAGGGGATGCGTCTGACCCCTTTTTACGGCTGCTTTTTTGAATTTGTGCCAATGGAGCAGCTGGATGAAAGCGGCGCTCCACAGGCGGATGCCGTTGCGGTGCCGTTGTGGGAGGTGGTGCCGGGGCAGCGCTATGCCGTGATCCTCTCCACCTGCGCCGGACTCTGGCGCTACCATATCGGTGACACGCTGCGCTTTCTGGATACCGAACAGTACCGGATCGAGTTCACCGGACGGGATAAGTTTCTTGACCGCTTTGAGGAAAAGGTGACCCAGGGAGAGGCTGAGGCGGCGGTGGCGGCGGCCAATGAGCAGTTGGGTATTGCTGTGCGGGAGTTCATGGTGGGGCCGGATATCGGCGCCCGGCGGCATTGCTGGGTGCTGGCCTGCCGCTCCAGGGCTGTTTCTGCGGCACAGGTATCCGCTTTTCTTGATCGCGCGCTGATGACGGCAAATGCCGATTATGCAACATTCCGCAGCCAGGGGCGGATTCATGCGCCGCTAACGCTGCTGGCTGATGAAGATCTGATCTATCGCTGGTCACAAGAAGCGCGGGGCAAGCTGGGGGGGCAAAGCAAGATACCCCATATCGATCCCACCCCGACCGGCGGGATGGTGGCTGACCTGCGCACGTATATTCAACAGCACAGCAGCCGATAGCCGGCTGAATGTCTCGGAGGAGGAATTATGCAGATTTATTTTGTACGACATGCTGAGACTGTAGAGAGTGCGGAAAACCTTCCGGACGAAATGCGGTATCTGAGTAAACGAGGACGCAAACAGATCTGTAAACAGGCTAAAAACCTGAAGGGTCACAAGGTAAAGCCCACTCTGATACTGACCAGTCCGCTGGCACGGGCAGTTCAGACAGCAGAACTGCTGGCTGCGGAGTTGAAAACTGCGCAGATTGTCGTGCACCCCAGCCTGCTGCCCGACACGGAACCGGATGTAATAGCGGAGATGATTACGGAAATAGGGCCGCTCAAGGCTCTGATGGTGGTTGGTCACGATCCGCAACTGTCTGCCGTGGCAGCGCAGCTTCTAGGCTACGAACATGTCTCCAGGTTCCAGAAGGGGAGTTGCCTTGCCCTTTCCTGGAAGCCGGGTGAACATGCCGCTTTCATGTGGTCCGCTACCAGCAACGGTAAGATCCGAAGGCATAACAGGTAGACCGGAACGAAAGGCTTGATTGTCATGACCAGCTTATCAACCGCTTATGCAGGCATTGCAAGATTGCTCAGAGAGCAGGAACTCCCGAATGCGCCGGTTGACCATCAATGGGAAGAACTGCTCTACCGACTTACCAAAATGGATGATCCCGAAATGCGGGAATACGGTATGTGTGAGCTGAACACTATCCATGAGCAGGAATCACAAACAGCCCCTTCTTAAAAGGGGGAGCTTGACTGTCTCTGACTTCAGTCCATCGATGTACTACTGACCTGGGATGCCTTGTGGATACCTCCCATGGAATGAACTCGACCATAAAAAGTATCCGCTTTCTTCAGCATACCTCATTCTGCTGCAGGGCGTATTTATCACCAATTTGACACATGGCAGAAGCAGAACGGCAGTTATTATGTGCCACAACCTGTCAATAGGAATCTTACGATGTACAGGGAGACAAGACATCATGCTGTCGTCAATTGCAATGCGCCTGAGTATTAAGACAAAGCTGCTGATATTAATTGTGTTTATTTGCCTTGGTATAGGTAGCCTTGGAGGACTTCTCTGGAAGACCTCCAGTGTGATGGGGGGATATCTTGAGGAGCTGGGCATGAAAAACTTTCCCTCTGCACGCACAGCTCAGGAACTGCAAACCGTTAAAGCTCGCCAGGCCGCAAATCTGGCCTACTTCGTTGCTTCAAGAGATGAACGCTATCTGAAGGAGTACGAAAAAGGGAGAGAGCGATTTGATTTGCTGCTGGCGGAACTCGGCAAACATGAACAGACTGCTGAAGGCAAATCGGTCTTAGCCGAGATAGGCACGCTGAACGTAGAGTATTCTTACAAAGCAGACGATGTCATTTCCTTGTCCCGTGGTCGCTATGGTGAAGAGGCATTCAAGACACTGGAAGAGACGCTCGGGGCGCTGGACGAGAGTATTCTTCTGTTGTCACTGAAGATAGCAGACCGCAATACATCCTACATGGAACGCCAAAGCTCCACCGCAATGGCATCGGCTGAATGGTACAAAATCATTGCCATTGCTACTCCCTGCCTATTGATGCTCTCCCTGCTCTGGTGCTCGTTTTTGCTGGTGCGTTCAATTACCTCGTCCCTGGCAGGCGCTGTGGCAATGGCCCATGAAATTCGGAAAGGCAACCTGTCGGCCCGGGCAGCTGTGCTGAACCATGATGAAGTTGGCGAAATGGTTGCCGCCATGAACCAAATGGCTGAGCATCTTGGTCTGGCAATGACAAGAATTTCACAAAACAGCAACAGTATTACCGGGGCCGCAGATCAGTTGCATGTCATAGCCGTGCAGACTGCGCGATCCGCCGGCCAGGCTTCCAGCCAAGCAAACACCATAGCAACCGCTGCTGAAGAGATGGCGGCCACCTCTCGTGAAATAGCCCAAAGCTGCGAAAATGCAGCTGAACAATCCAGTCAGGTTGGCATGGCTGCAAAAAATGGTGCGGAGGTTGTGCACTCCTCCATTGCTTCCCTTGAAAAAATTGCAGAGCTGGTCAGGCAGGCAGCTGTCTCCATTGATGGGCTGGGTAAACAGAGTGAGCAGATCGGCAGCATAATACTGACCATCGGTGACATTGCTGACCAGACAAATCTGTTGGCCTTGAATGCCGCCATTGAAGCGGCGCGTGCGGGTGACCAGGGACGCGGATTTGCGGTGGTGGCTGATGAAGTTCGTGCGCTTGCGGAGCGGACGAGCACGGCGACCGGGGAGATCGAGCAGATGATAAACGCCATACAGGATGAAACCCGTCATGCAGTGCAATACATGGAAAAAGGAGTACATGAGGTGGAACAGGGAGCATCTGACGCCGCCTGCTCAAGGGAAGCGCTGCAACATATACTTTCCCAGATAGATGCCTTGACGGAACAGGTCAACCGGATTGCCTGCGCTGCGGAAGAACAGACCAGTACCACAAGCCAGATCAGCCAGAACATACTTGGTATCACTGAGGCGGTCGGCAGCACTGCCCATGGCGCCGAAGAGTCGGCGAATGTAATTAGACAACTGGTTGGCATGGCCAACGGTCTTCGTGAGCAGGTTGAATACTTCAGGATGATTCCGGAGGTTGCGACCCATGATCATGGTGTCAGTCACGAAGTCGGTGACGTTAAACACCAGGGACTTTCCATCAGAAACCTTGGTTCTGCTGCTCCCCGGCTTGTGGCGACCTGATTCCGCCATACGGCTCTACGTCAGCGGATCGTCCGGGCCTCTGGAGGCAAAACCGGACCGGGTCTGGAGAGGATTAAATATATTCGTGGTGAATATCCTGGAACTGTTCCTCAAGTGAGAGGAACGCCTTGACCAGCTCCGGGTCAAAGTGGGTTCCGTCTCCTTCCAGCAGCATCATCCGCACTTTTTCGTGTCCGTATCCCTTGCGGTAGCAGCGGTCGGAGCGCAATGCATCGTAAAAATCAGCCACCGCCATGATCCGGGCCGGTAACGGGATGTTCCGTCCCACCAGGCCGTCGGGATACCCGGTGCCGTTCCAGCGCTCGTGATGGTACAGGGCGATCTCGATACCCATGCCGATGAAGGTATTGCCGCAGTAGAGGTTGTACACCTGCTGCAGGTTTTCGGCCCCCAGCACGGTGTGGCTTTTCATGATCTCGAATTCGTCCTGCGTCAGGGGACCGGGTTTCAACAGGATGCGGTCCGGAATGGCTACTTTGCCGATATCGTGCAGCGGTGAGGCATGCTGGATGCAGTCCACGAACTCGGGGGTGATGTAGTGGCTGTAGGGGGAGCCGTCCCCCAGGCGGATCGCCAGCAGGCGGCAAAACTCCCGCACCCGCTCCAGATGGGCGCCGGTATCCTCGTCCCGTTGCTCGGCCAGCTTTGCCAGGGCAAAAATGGTGGCCTGTTGGGCATCGGAGATTTCCCGCACCTTCTTCTCCACCATCTGCTGAAACTTCAACTTCCCTTCCAGCATGCAGAGATTGAGGAACACCGCGATCCTGGCCCGCAGCTCCTCGAAGTGAAACGGCTTGGTGATGAAATCAACCGCCCCCAGATGGAAGGCACGCATCTTGTTCGCCGGGTCCGGGTCATCACTGAGCATGATGACCGGAATGTCGCGCAGCCTGATATCCTGTTTCAACTGGCGGCAGAACAGGTAGGCATCGGTATCGACAATGTTGGTGGCCAACAGGATCAGGTCGGGCAGGTAGTTACGCAAGGCGGACAGGGCAATGGAGCCGGTGGGGAAGACCACCACCTCGTTGCCGTGCACCACCAGCAGTGTATTCAGCAGGGCAAGGGTGGTGGGATCGTCATCAACCACCATAATCTTTGCCTTCTGCAACTGTTGCGACGCTTGAAGCCGCTCAACATCCATTGCCTATATCCTTGCAACCACGAACAAAAAAACCCTTCCGGCTGCGGGGAAGGGCGAAAAAGCGTTGTGCGTTTTTGCCCTCTCTTCGGCAACCCGGCGGTCCTTACCTGAAGGATCCGTGGCTTTGCGTCCCTCGATTACTCAAGGTTTGCTCGTGAACGGAGAGGTAACTGTCTTGTATTGCTGTTAATACTCTGCTTCCTCCCCCCTGTCAAACGTTTATTGCGCCGCTGTCGGCGCCGTCTCAGCCACAGTTCACCAACCTTTTTCCGACCCGTAACACAGTTGTCACAATCCAGGAGTAGCGTGAACAGCGTTGCAACAGTGCATGCAGAGCACACATTCCAAAGGAGACCATACCCATGCTCAAGAAAGCGATTCTGGCAGCCTGCCTCACCCTGAGCTGCGCCGCCGCGGCCCAGGCCAACACCCTGGTCAAGATCGACGGCTCCAGCACCGTCTACCCCCTTACCGAAGCAGTGGCCGAGGAGTTCCAGAAAGGAAAGAAAGGAGCTGTCAGGGTAACGGTCGGCATCTCCGGCACCGGCGGCGGGTTCAAGAAGTTCTGCCGCGGCGAGATCGACATTTCCGACGCTTCGCGTCCGATCCTGAAGAAGGAGATGGAAGCCTGCGCGGCGGCCGGCATCAAGTACATCGAACTGCCGGTGGCCTACGACGCTCTGACCGTGGTGGTGAACCCCCAGAACAGCTTCATCAAGACCATGACCGTGGAGGAACTGAAAAAAATCTGGGAGCCGACTGCCCAGGGCAAGATCACCAAGTGGAACCAGGTCAATCCGTCCTGGCCCGATCTGCCGATCAAGCTGTTCGGCGCCGGTGCCGACTCCGGTACCTTCGATTACTTCACCGAGGCGATCGTGGGCAAGTCCAAGTCCAGCCGCGGCGACTTCACCGCCAGCGAGGACGACAACGTGCTGGTACAGGGCGTTTCTCGCGACAAGGGGGCCCTGGGCTTCTTCGGCTACTCCTACTACGCCGAGAACACCAAGAAGCTGAAGGCGGTTGCCATCGCCGAGAAGGCCGGCAAGTCGGGAGTGCTGCCCTCCTTTGATACGGTCAAGAACGGCACCTACCAGCCCCTCTCCCGCCCGGTCTTCATCTACGTGAGTGCCAAGTCCCTGGAGAAACCCGAAGTAAGAGAATTCGTTGATTTCTACCTGGCCAACGCCGCCAAGTACGCCAAGGCGGTCAAGATGGTGGGGCTGCCCGACAAGGCGTACAAGCAGACCCAGTCCAACTTCAAGGCCAAGAAGACCGGCACCGGTTTCGGCGGTGTCCCCGAAGTGGGCGTCTCCGTCGAGGAGCTGCTGCAGCGGGAAGGCAAGCACTGACAGCTCAGGAGCAGGCTGGACGCGGCGGAGGGGCGGTGCACATGGCGCCCCTCCGCCGGCTATTTTCACACCCCGGAGTATCCTGTGGACACCAACACAAACCGACTGGCCCATAAACCGCTGCGCCATATCAAAGAGCGGATCATCGAACTGGGGCTGTTTCTCGCCGCCTCCATCTCCGTGGCCACCACCTTCGCCATCGTCGCCATCCTGGTGTACGAATCGATCCCCCTGTTCAAGGTGGTTTCCCTCTGGACGTTTCTCACCGACACCCAGTGGACCCCGCTGTTCGATGATGCCCACTACGGCATCATGACCCTGGTGGCCGGCACCCTGGTCACCACCCTGGTGGCGCTGGCGGTGGCGATTCCCATGGGAACCGTCATCGCCATCTACCTGAGCGAGTTCGCTCCCCACCGGGTGCGGGAAAGCGTCAAACCGTTCCTGGAACTGCTGGGAGCCGTCCCCACGGTGGTGTACGGCTACTTCGCCCTGATCTTCGTCACCCCCCTGCTGCAGAAACTGATGCCGGAACTTCCCGGCTTCAACATGCTTTCCGCCGGCCTGGTGATGGGAATCATGATCATTCCCTACGTCAGCTCGGTCAGCGAGGATGCCATGCGGGCGGTGCCGATGCATATCCGCGAAGGTTCCTACGCCATGGGGGCCACCCGCTTCCAGACCGCCACCCGGGTGGTGGTACCCGGCGCCTTTTCCGGCATCGCCGCCGCCTACATCCTGGGAATTTCCCGGGCCGTGGGGGAAACCATGATCGTGGCCGTGGCCGCCGGCATGCAGCCCAACCTGACCCTGAACCCCCTGGAGCCGGCCGCCACCATCAGCTCCTACATCGTACAGGTGGCCCTGGGGGATCTGCCCCACGGCAGCATCGGCTACCAGACCATCTTCGCCGCCGGTCTGACCCTGATGCTGATTACACTGGTCTTCAACGTACTGGGCTACTGGCTGTCACGCAAATTCCGGGAGGTGTACTGATGCGTTTCACCCTTGACGAGATGCGGGGCATCATCGCCCGCCACAAGCGATGGGATCATCTGTTCGCCCTGTTCGGCATCTGTTGCCTGCTGGTGGGAATCCTGACCCTGGTGGTACTGTTCGCCCAACTGTTCCTGCAGGGTATGGAACGGCTCACCCCCCAGTTCTTCACTTCCTTCCCCTCCCGGTTGCCGGAAAACGCCGGCATCCTCTCCGCCTGGGTGGGAACCATGGCGGTGATGCTGGTCACCGCCGTCACCGCCGTTCCCCTGGGGGTGGCCGCCGCCGTCTACCTGGAAGAATACGCACCCCGCAACTGGATGACCGCCATCATCGAGATCAACGTCACCAATCTGGCCGGCGTCCCTTCCATTGTCTATGGCTTGCTGGCCCTGGGCCTGTTCGTCTATCAGTTCGGTTTCGGCCAGAGCATCCTCTCCGCCGGCCTCACCCTGGCGCTGCTGATCCTGCCGGTGGTGATCGTGGCCACCCGGGAGGCGCTGCGGGCAGTACCGGGCAGCATCCGTGAGGCGGCCTACGCCCTGGGTGCCACCCGTTGGCAGATGGTCTCCGGTCACCTGTTGCCCTATTCGTCGGCAGGGATTCTCACCGGCATGATCATCGGCCTTTCCCGGGCCATCGGCGAGACAGCGCCGATCATCACCATCGGGGCGCTCACCTTCATCGCCTTTCTACCCAGTTCACCCGTTACCGCCGAATTTCCCTTCATCTCCTTTGCCTGGCTGAAGGACCCGTTCACGGTGATGCCGATCCAGATGTTCAACTGGACCTCGCGGCCGGAGGAGGCGTTCCAGCTGAACGCCGCCGCAGCCGGGGTGGTGCTGCTGGTCATGACCCTGGCCATGAACGGCCTGGCCATCTGGCTGCGCTACCGTATCCGCAGGAGAATAAAGTGGTAACATTCCATACTGCCCGTCAGGAGCAACCGCATGACTGAATCAATACAAACATTGAAAGCCGAAGCACGGGATCTGAGCTTTTACTACGGCACCGTCAAGGCATTGAAAAATATCTCCCTGCCGCTGTACGACAGGAAGGTGACCGCCCTGATCGGCCCCTCCGGCTGTGGCAAATCGACCTTTCTGCGCTGCTTCAACCGGATGCACGATCTCTATCCCGGCAATCGCTACGACGGCGAGATCGTCCTGCACCCGGACAACGTCAACGTCCTTTCCGGCGATGTTGACCCGATCGAGGTCCGGATGCGGATCAGCATGGTCTTTCAGAAGCCGAACCCCTTCCCCAAGTCGATTTTCGAGAATGTGGCCTACGGCCTGAAAGTGCGGGGGGTCAGCAAAAAATCAATTCTTGAGGAAAAGGTGGAAGAGGCCCTGACCAACGCCGCCCTCTGGAACGAGGTGAAGGATCGCCTGCATGACCTGGCCTTCAACCTCTCCGGTGGTCAGCAGCAGCGGCTCTGCATCGCCCGGGCCCTGGCCATTGATCCGGAGATCATGCTGTTCGACGAGCCGACCTCCGCCCTGGACCCGATCGCCACCGCCAGCATCGAGGAGTTGATGGAGGAGCTGAAGGCGCGCTTCTCGATCCTGATCGTCACCCACAACATGCAGCAGGCGGCCCGGGTCTCCGACTACACCGCCTTCCTCTACATGGGCGAGCTGATCGAGTACAATGAAACCAAGAAAATTTTCACCAATCCGGATCGGAAAGAGACGGAAGACTACATCACGGGGAGATTCGGATAATGGAACGAGAACATTTCAGCGCAGCCTACGACCAGGAGCTGAACGACCTGCGGCAGCGGCTTCTGACCATGGGGGGGCTGGTGGAGGTGATGATCGCCGACTCCATCAAGGCACTGGTGGAGCGGGATACCGCCCTGGCGGAGCGGATCATCGCCATGGACCACGAGGTGAACACCCACGAGGTGGCCATTGACGAAAAATGCCTGGAACTGCTGGCCCGTCGTCAGCCGGCGGCGCGGGATCTGCGCTTCATCACCCTGGCGCTCAAGATCGTCACCGACCTGGAGCGGATCGGCGACCAGTGCGCCAACGTGGCCAAACGGGCCCGCGAGCTGAACCAGGAGCCTCCGCTGAAGCCGTACATCGACATCCCGCGTATGGCGAACCGGGCCTCCACCATGGTCCGGGAAGCCCTGGACTCCTTTGTCCGCTACGACGACACCCTGGCCATCAAGGTCTGCAAGGACGACCAGCTGGTGGACGAGCTGAACCAGCAGATCCAGCGGGAACTCTACACCTACATGATCGAGGACCCCAGCACCATCAGCCGGGCCATGAAACTGACCTACATCTCCAAATCGCTGGAGCGGATATCCGACCATGCCACTAACATCGCGGAAATGGTCATCTTCATGGTGAAGGGAAAAGATATCCGCCACACCATCGCCTGAAAACCGACTACGGGGCGGCCAGCCGCTGCAGCAGGCCGGCTGCCGCCTCGATCACCTGGCTGCCGACCACACTATCCGCCAGCTGCATCACCAGGCGGTGATCGGGAGTGAATTGGTAGGCGGCCGGCTCCTTTCGGATGAGGGTAATGAGGAGATCGGGCTGTACCGTGGTCCGGGGATGGAACGTCAGCACCAGCTTTCTGCCGTCGGCGTCGATTTTCTGTATCTTCAGCCGCTTGAGCTGAATGCGCAGCCCCATGATCCGCACCAGGGTTTCCACGGCCGCCGGCAGGTGGCCGTAGCGGTCTTCCATCTCCCCCCGCAGCTCCGTCACTTCCTGCTCTGTTTCGGCCTGCACCAGCCGCTTGTACAGCACCAGCCGCTGGCTGGTGTCCGGCACGTAGCTTTCCGGAATGAAGCCGGAAACCGCCAGGTTGATCTCCGGTTCGCAGCGTTCCTCCCGCTGCTCCCCCTTCAGATTGGCGATGGCCTCCTCCAGCAACTGGGTATAGTACTCGAAGCCGATATCGGCCACCGTGCCGGACTGACGGGGTCCCAGCAGGTCGCCGGCACCGCGCAGCTCCAGATCATGGGTGGCGATACGAAAGCCGGCCCCCAGCTCGGTCAGCTCCTGGATCACCTTGAGCCGCTCACGGGCATCCTGGGTGATGCTTCCCTCGCCGGGGATCAGCAGGAAGGCGTGCCCCTGCACGGTGGAGCGGCCGATCCGCCCCCGCAACTGGTAGAGCTGGGAGAGGCCGAAGGTGTCGGCCCGGTCCACCAGCATGGTGTTGGCCCGGGGGATGTCCAGGCCGGACTCGATGATGGTGGTGGAGAGCAGCAGGTTGGTGTCGCCCCGCATGAAGCCCAGCATCACCTTTTCCAGCTCTTTCTCCTCCATCTGGCCGTGGGCCACGGCGATGCGGGCCTCCGGCACCAGGCGGCGCAGCCGCTCCGCCACCAGGCCGATACTCTGTACCCGGTTATGCACGTAGAAGACCTGGCCGCCCCGTTCCAGCTCCCGCATGACGGCATCCCGCACCAGCTCGTCCCGGTCCCGGGCCACCACGGTGCGGATCGCCTGCCGGTCCACCGGCGGGGTGTCGATGATGGAGAGATCGCGGATGCCCATCATGGAGAGGTGGAGGGTACGGGGGATCGGCGTGGCGGTGAGGGTGAGGATATCCACGCTGGCCCGGTACTGTTTCAGCCGTTCCTTGTCCTTGACCCCGAAGCGCTGTTCTTCGTCCACGATCAACAGCCCCAGGTCCTTGAACGCCACATCCTTCTGCAGCAGCCGGTGGGTGCCCACCACGATGTCCACCTTCCCCGCCTTCAGCCGCTCCAGAATCTCCTTCTGTTCCTTGGCGGAACGGAAGCGGGACAACGCCTCAACGGTCAGCGGATACTCCTTCAGTCGCTCCCTGAAGGTCTCGAAGTGCTGCTGCGCCAGGATGGTGGTGGGGACCAGCACCGCCACCTGCTTGCCGTCCAGCACCGCCTTGAAGGCGGCCCGCAGCGCCACCTCGGTCTTGCCGTAGCCCACGTCGCCGCAGACCAGCCGGTCCATGGGGCGGGTATGCTGCATGTCCCCCAGCACATCCTGAATGGCGTTCAGCTGGTCCGGGGTTTCCTCCCAGGGGAAGGTGGCCTCGAACTCCCGGAACAGCTCGTCCGGGGGCGAGAAGCCGAAGCCCTGGGCCGCCTGCCGCCGGGCATAGATCTCCAGCAGCTCGCCGGCCAGCTCCTCCACCGCCTTGCGGGCCTTGCTGCGGGTCTTTTCCCAGCCGCTCCCCCCCAGCCTGGCCACCTGAGGAACCGCCCCTTCGCCCCCCACGTAGCGCTGCACCAGCCCCAGGCGGTCGATCGGCAGGTAAAGTTTGTCGCTGCCGGCGTACTCCAGCAGCAGGAAATCCCCCTCCACCGTACCGG
Source organism: Trichlorobacter ammonificans (assembly GCF_933509905.1). Lineage (GTDB taxonomy): Bacteria > Desulfobacterota > Desulfuromonadia > Geobacterales > Pseudopelobacteraceae > Trichlorobacter > Trichlorobacter ammonificans. The sequence continues at coordinate 2,818,794 of NZ_OW150024.1, forward strand.
TTTTCAGGTGGTGCAGACCACGGTAGATGCCGATGCCGTGGTCCACATGCACCATGGGATCGCCGGGCTTCAGCTCCGCCAGAGACGCCAGGATCTGTTTGGTGCGCAGCGCCGACACCCCGCTTTTGCGCCGCGTCCGCTTGCCGAACAGCTCTTCCTCGGCAATCACGGCGCAGCGCTGCCGGGGCAGCCGCACCCCCCGCGAAAGCTGGCCCAGGGCGATCCCCACGGCCCGGTGCCCCTGCGTTGCCGCCAGCGCCGTCGCCAGCCCGCTGCCGGGGGGAATGTCGACACAGGGGATACGGTACCCCTCCAGCAGTGTCCGCATCCGCTCCGCCTGGGTGCTCTGGTGACAGACCAGCAGCAGCTGCCACTCCTGCTCCAGCCAGCCGCGCAGCCGTGCCGCCAGCGGTTCCAGGGCGTGCTGCCGCTCCGGGGCCACGCTGACCTTCAGGTCGCGGTTCTCCTCGCTGGCAAGCGCCACCACCCGGGCGGCATGCAGTTCGTCCTCCACCGCCACCACCGGGATTTCCAGCCGCTGACACCCCTCAAAAAGCACGCGCATCTGCTCGGAGTTCAGGAAAAGATCCGCCGGCTCGGGATAGAGCCGTCCCTCCTCACGGGCCTTCTGCTCTCCCAGGGAAATATCCCGGGCAAACAGGGCCGCCTGCTCGCGAACCCGTTCCGGCTCCACCAGCACCAGCAGGGGTGCGGCCAGGTAGGCGGTGAACGGGACAAGGTCGGGCTGAAAAAGGGGCTGCAGGTACTCGATACCGCCGGGCCAGCCGGCCTCTTGGAGCTCGGCGGTCAGCGTGCGTCGCCGGTCCGCCGGAATGTCCAGGGCGTCAGCCCGCTCCTTCAAACGCGGCAGGAACCGCTCCAGGGTAACTGTATCCAGGATCAGTTCCCGGGAGGGCAACAGCAGCAGTTCCTGCAGCGGCTCGTGGGAACGCTGGCTCAAGGGATCGAACTGACGCAGGGTTTCCACCTGGTCACCGAAGAATTCAATCCGCACCGGGCGGGCCATGCTGGGGGGAAACAGGTCCAGAATGCCGCCGCGGACGGCAAAGGTACCCCGTTCCTCCACCAGGGGAACATTGACATATCCCATCCGCACCAGGCGTTCCAGCAGCTCCTCCCGGTCCGGCTCGTCCCCCGGCGCAAGACGACAGGAGGCGGTTGCGAGCACGCCGGGGGGCAGGACCCGCTGCAGCAGTGCCGCCACCGGCGCAACCACGGTTGCCTGCGCTTCCTGTCCCAGGCGAACCAAGGTCGAAAGCCGGGCACCGCTGATGTCGGGATGCGGGGAAACGGAGTCGAAGGGAGCGGTTTCCCAGGCCGGAAAGGAACAGATCCCGGCCGCATCGAAAAAGTCCAGTTCCCGGACCAGTTCGTCCGCGGTCGCCTGGTCCGGCGTTACCACCAGCAGATGGCGCCGGACCTGCTGCGACAGCAACGCGATGGCCAGAGCAGTGCCGGCTCCGGCGGCGCCGGTCAGGATGATCGGATTCCCGCCGGCGGCTACGGCATCTGTCAGTGATCCGGTGAAGTGGTGCAGCGTGGTATGCTCGTGATGATCCATGGTGGTATCAGGTGTGGGTATCTGTTTTGCCTGCCTTGATTCTCGGTTTGCCGTTTTCGACGACCACCCGGAAGCGGATGTCATCGGTGCCCAGCCTGCGGCTCAGCTCCGGACGCTGTTTGGCCAGAGTGGCGGCAAGCTGCTCGCGGGTGACGCCGCCGGGCGGCAGGTTGCAGGCGCTGCGGGCTTCCTGCAGTTCGCGGTAGACCCGCTCCAGATCGGGGTCCACCGGCGGCAGGATATCCCGACGGCGCTCCATCCCCTCTCCCTGCTCCCGTCGTTCTTCGTTGAGCCGTGCCCGGAAGCGGTCGCGGGCATAGCGCCCCTCCTCGATCTCCCGCACGGTCTTGTTCCAGAGCTGTCGATAGCTGGAGAGGCGGGCCACCAGGCTGGTGTAGCGGTGTTTGTACATCGTGTTGGTGATCGGTGCGGTGGCGTAGCGACGGACCAGTTGGTCCACCTCGGCCAACAGACGTAACGGCTCGCGTTTTTCAACCCCAATGAAGTACTGCTCGTAGCGGGTAATCAACTCGGTCAGACGGGACTCAAGTATGGGAAGGTCTTCGGCAATGCCCATGGGCGGTAACTATAGGGGGAAAAATCCGTTCTGTAAAGGAGTTAGGGGCATAAGAGGCTTGACGGCACAGGGTGGGGTGGCTATATAACACTGTCTATCCTATATGCTCAGGAGTTACCAGATGTCGCTCGCAAGCGCACTGATCCTTGCCGCCGGCAAGGGGACCAGAATGAAGTCCACCGTTGCGAAGGTGCTGCACGAAGCCGCGGGCCGCCCCCTGCTGGCCTGGTCGCTGGCCGCGGCCCGCGAGGCGGGTGCCGCAGAGATCACCATCGTGGCGGGACATCAGGCGGAGCAGGTACGGCAGCGTTTTGCCGCCGAAACCGGCGTCAGCATCGCCCTGCAGGAGGAGCAGCTCGGCACCGGTCACGCCGTGGCGTGCGCCCTCCCCTCCCTGCGCAGCCAAAGCGGGTCGGTACTGATTCTCTGCGGCGACACGCCGCTCCTGACCGGTGCCACCCTGCAGCGCCTGGCTGCCAGCCACGCAGCATCCGGGGCGGCGGTGACGATTCTCACCGCCCGCATGCCCGACCCCTACGGTTATGGACGGATCGTGCGGGACAGCCGGGACCAGGTGCTGCGCATCGTGGAACAGAAAGACGCCAGTCCCGCTGAGCAGGCTCTCGACGAGGTGAACAGCGGCATCTACTGCATGGATCTTGCCTTCCTGCGCAGCCACATCGACCGCCTGGGCAGCAACAATGCCCAGAATGAATACTATCTGACCGATCTGGTGGCCATGGCCGTTGCGGAGGGGCTCCCCTGCCACGGCATCGTTGCCGACGACCACCGGGAAATCATGGGCGTCAACGACCGGGCCCAGTTGGCCGAGGCCGCCACCCTGTTGCGCGAACGGATCAACCGGCGCCTGATGCTGGCCGGGGTGACCCTGATCGACCCGCTGCAGACCTACGTCGACGCCGGGGTCACCGTGGGGAACGACACCGTGATCTGGCCCGGCTGCGTGCTGCGCGGCAGAACGATCATTGGTCAGGGCTGCCTGCTGGAGAGCAATGTGCAGGTGACCGACTGCCGGATCGGCGACCGGGTACACCTGAAAAACGGCAGTATCCTGGAAGACTCCTCGCTGGCGGCCGACGTTGCCGTGGGTCCCATGGCCCACCTGCGTCCCGGCACGGTGCTGGCCGAGCGGGTGAAGATCGGTAATTTCGTGGAGACGAAAAAAGCGGTACTGGGGGAAGGCAGCAAGGCATCGCACCTGACCTACCTGGGGGATGCGGAGATCGGCAGCGAGGTGAATATCGGCTGCGGCACCATCACCTGCAACTACGACGGGACCAGGAAGCACCGCACCGTCATCGGCGACCGGGTGTTCGTCGGCAGCGATGTCCAGCTGGTGGCGCCGGTGACGGTGGGCAGCGGCGCCCTGATCGCAGCCGGCACCACCGTAACCCGCGACGTACCGCCGGACTCCCTGGCCATTTCCCGCACCCCGCAGACCAACAAAGAGGGTTGGTGCCTGAAAAAACGGACCGATGACTGAAGCGATCAGGCCGGAACATACCGGAACGATTCTGGTGGTTGAAGGAAACGTTCCGTTCGGTGAATTGATCGCCGGCGTTCTGCGCAGCGAGGGGTATCGCTGCGAAACCGTGGTCAGCGGCGGCTGCGCCCTGACCAGCCTGGGCAGCGGCAGTATCGCCCTGATGGTGCTGGACTACACCATGCCCGACATGTCGGTGGAGGACTTTGTCGCCACCATGACCACCACCGGCAGCAGGGTTCCCTTCATCATCATGACCGGCCGGGACGATTCGCTGCTGGCGGTGCGGATGATGAAGATCGGTGCCGGCGACTTTCTGATCAAGGACACCACCCTGCTGGACCGCCTGCCGCTGGCTGTCTCGAAAACCTTGCAGGAGGCGGAAACCGCCCGCCGCCTGCAGCGGGCCATGGAGGCGCTGCAGCAAAGTGAAGCGCGCCTGGCACGGGTTCATCGCATCGCCCGCATTGGCAGCTGGGAGTGGAACATCACCAGTAACGGCTTCGTCTTTTCCAACGAGCTGTATCACCTGCTGGGCTTCGACCCGGCTCACCATCCGCCTATCACCCTGGAGTGGCTGTACAGCCGGATCAACCCGATTGACCAGCCCGCCATCCGCAAGGCGTTTGCCGATGCGGTGGCCGAGTGCCGCCCCCTTGATGTGGTCTACCGGATCAGGACCGCCAGCGACGAGGAGCTGATCGTGAACAGCCAGGGGGAACTGATCGCCGACGACAACGGCAGACCCTGCCGGATGATCGGCAGCACCCTGGACATCACCGCCCGGATACGGGCAGAGGAGGAGATCCGCAATCTCTCCAACTACGACCACCTGACCGGTCTGCCCAACCGCAATCTGCTGCAGGACCGTCTGCACCAGGCCATCATCCACGCTTCCCGGACCCAGTCGGTGGCCGGCGTGCTGTTCCTCGACCTGGACCGTTTCAAGGGGATAAACGACTCCCTGGGCCACCGGGCCGGCGACCTGTTGCTGCGCCAGGTGGCGGAACGCCTCTCGGCCTGCGTACGGGAAAGCGATACCCTGGCCCGCCTGGGCGGGGATGAATTCGTCGTGGTGCTGACCATGGTGACCGGCGAAGAGGGGATCAGCGCAGCCGCGTCGAAACTGCTGGGGGTGATCGCCGAGCCGTTCATCGTGGAAGGGCATGAACTGTACATCACCGCCAGTATCGGCATCTCGGTCTATCCCGCCGACGGCCCGGATGCCCTGACCCTGATGAAACACGCCGACCTGGCCATGTACCGGGCCAAGGAGCTGGATCGCAACAACTTCCAGTTCTACTCCAGCGACCTGAACGTGCGGGTGATGGAGCGGATGATCCTGGAGAGCGCCCTGCGTCGTGCCCTGGAGCGACAGGAGTTCAAGTTGTACTACCAGCCCCAGGTCGATGTTCTCTCCCGCTCCATCGTCGGCTTCGAGGCGCTGCTACGCTGGTACCATCCCGATCTGGGCCTGATCTCCCCGGACAAGTTCGTGCCGCTGGCGGAAGAAAGCGGTCTGATCATCGCCATCGGCGAATGGGTGTTGCAGACCGCCTGCCGACAGACAAAGGCATGGCATGACGCCGGCCTCCCTCCGGTCAGGATGGCGGTCAACCTGTCGACCCGCCAGTTTCGTCCCAATCTGGACCAGTCCATCGCGGCCATCCTGCTGGAGACCGGTCTTGAACCCTGTTTTCTCGAGCTGGAAATGACCGAAAGCATCCTGATGCGCAACGTCAGCGAAAACATGGCCCTGCTGCGCGCACTGACCGACATGGGCTGTCACCTGGCCATCGACGACTTCGGTACCGGCTACTCCTCCCTGGCCTATCTGAAAAACTTTCCCCTGGGCCGACTCAAGATCGACCGTTCCTTTGTCCGCGACATTACCTCCAACCCTGACGATCTGGCCATCGCCAAGATCATCATCGACATGGCCCGCACCCTGCGCATGCAGGTCACTGCTGAAGGGGTGGAAGCCTACGAGCAGCTTGAACTGCTGGCCGGCCACGGTTGCGCTGAAATGCAGGGATTCCTGTTCAGCCGGCCGCTACCGGCCGACAAGGCACAGCAGCTCCTGCGCAACGGCCTGACCTTCTGAAAAACTGGCCACTGACCTTCACTTCCCCGACATGCGACACCCGCTTCCCGCTGTCCCGGTCGCCCTGTCCCCCGCGTCTGTCGCTGCACCATACCATACGTGATCTTGTGTCCCGGCGCCTGCGTGGTACACTGGAGTGGCACGGCAACCAACCAGCTGCCGGACACCGGTGAATGGATTACGCGCATGACCACACGACAGCATCTGGCACGCATCAGCCTCTGGACGGTTATCGCCGCCATTGCCTGGACCCTGGTACTGGCAGCGTTCGTTGCCTGGTATTTTGAGACCACGCGCACGGTGGTGCTAGACATCGTCCGGGCTCAGGCGCGCATGGCCCTGGAAAAGGACGTGCTGTACCGCCGCTGGGTTACCGCCAAAGGGGGACTCTATGTGGAGATTTCTCCGGAAACACCCCCCAATCCGAACCTCGCCCATGTGCCGGAGCGGGATATCACCACCCCCTCCGGCCGCCGCCTGACCCTGATCAATCCTGCCTACATGACTCGTCAGGTCTTCGACTTCGCCCGCCAGGTCGACGGTCCCCAAGGGCATATCACCAGCCTGCATCCCCGTCATCCCGAAAACGTTCCCGATGCTTGGGAACGTGCCGCCCTGGCCGCCTTCCGTCATGACAGTGCGGAGCACGGCGAGGTGCAGGTCATGAACAACCGGCGTTTTTACCGCCTGATCCGCCCCTTTGCGGTGGACGAAAAATGTATCCGCTGCCACGCCGCCGAAGGCTATCAACCGGGGGATATCCGTGGCGCGATCAGTGTGGCCATCCCGATGGATGAGTTCGAGAAAAGTATGCGGCACCAGGATATGCTGATGTGGATCGTTGCCGCACTGCTCTGGTTGACGGGGGTGGGAGTGATCGCTGCTGCCGGCAGGCAGCTGCTCATTGGCCGACGCGCTTTTGAGGACGCCAACCGCCAACTGACGGCACGCGTCGAGGAGGAACTGGCCAAGAGCCGCACCAAGGATGCCCTGCTGCTCCAGCAGGCCCGTTACCAGACCCTGGGGGAACTGCTGGTGAACATCGCCCACCAGTGGCGGCAGCCGCTGAACAGCATCGGTGCCCGCATCCAGGAATCGGCCTGGCTGATTGCCAGCGGGGAGATTCCCCGGGAGGAGGCGACCCGCCGCGCCGAAGAGATCATGCTTTCCCTGAAGGAGCTTTCCGGTTCAATCGAAACGCTGCGCCGCCTGTGCGAACCGGTCAGCAGCAGTGAACGGTTTCTTCCCTCGGAGGCGGTGCGACAGGCGATCTCCGTCATGACGGACGCCTGCGCCGTCCAGGGCATCCGTCTGTCCTGCTCTCTGCAGGAGGAAAAATCTCTTGTCGGCATACAGGCCGACCTTGTACAGTGTCTACTCAACATCTTCACCAATGCCCGCGATGCGATTACCGCACGGGGCTGCCGGGAAGGCGCCATCGTCGTTGAACTGCGCCTGACCGCGGAACAGCGCCAGGAGATTCGCGTTCGCGACAACGGCGGCGGCATTGATGACGAGGTACTGCCCATCGTCTTTGACCCCTACGTCACGACCAAGTTCCGTGCCCAGGGGGTCGGGCTCGGCCTGTTCGTGGCCCGCCAGATCATCGAGCAGCGTTTTGGCGGTGCCATCGCCGCAGGCAACCGGGGAGACGGCGCAGAAATCGTCATTACCATCTGAAGGAGAGCCTCTGCCATGGAAAGCAGTCTTGACCTTTCCGAGCTTGCGGTACTGTACGTCGAGGATGAGCCGGTGGCGCGCATGTCGATCGGCGCCTTTCTGAAGCGGCAGGTCGCGACCCTGTATACGGGGGAAAACGGTAAGGAAGGATTCGAACTGTTCACCACCCACCGTCCGCAGGTGGTCATCACCGACCTTGAAATGCCGGTGATGAACGGCATGGAAATGATCCGGCGCATCCGGGAGGTGGACAACGGCACGCCGATCATCATCACCACCGCCTACGACGACGAGGCGCACCGGTGTGATCTGGCCAACCGGGTCATTCTGAAGCCGATCATTTTCAACGACCTGCTCCAGCAGATCACGGAGTGTCTGAAAGTACGCGAAAACAACGGGCCGTAATGCTGCCGGCGGACCAGCCCGGCTCGGCATGCACCGGCATGCCTAGGTTTCCCTGAAACGTTGCAGCTCCGCAAAAGGACGGTTGTCGAAGCATCGCCGCGTATCCCTGCCGTGCTCCGTCGTCACCGCTTCGACCGCCGGTTCTTCGGCACCGCCCCTCCGTTCCTCCCCGCTCTCCAGGCCGTTCCCACTGAAAAAGTAGAGATTATACAGACGGTGATGGCCGCTCCAGCGGCTCCCCTGGGCCGTATCCCTGGCCACGTGGGAACGGATGCCGTTGATCTTCGAATCCATGTCGTCCAGGTAGTGCAGGATGGTGGCTTCAACGGTCTTGGGACGTTTGGGGGAACCGTACTCGTACTGCCCGTGGTGCGACAGCAGCATATGCTTGAGCAGCAGCGCCAGTTCGCGGGGAAATTCGGGAATCCGGGCGAGGCGTTCCTGCACCATCTCCACCCCGATGCTGATGTGACCGAGCAAACGCCCTTCATCGGTATAGTCGAATGCCCGGTCGTAGGACAACTCGACCACCTTGCCCAGATCGTGCAGCAGCGCCCCAACCACCAGCAGGTCCCGGTTCAGGCCGGGATAAAGCGGCACCACCGCATCCACCAGCCGCACCACCGCCAGGGAGTGTTCCAGCAGGCCGCCGCGATACACGTGATGCATCCCCTTGGCCGCCGGCGCCCGACAGTAGTCGGCCACGAACCGCTCGTCGGCCATGAACAACTCCATCAGACGAGCCAGATGGGGGTCCTGCAGCGACTGCACCACCTGTCGCAGCTCCCGCTGCATCTGGTCGAGGGGCACGGGTGAAACCGGCATGAAATCGGCCATCTCCACCCCGTCTTCCTCCAGGCGACTGATCTCTTTCACCACCAGTTGCATCTTGCCCATGTACAGCGAGGCGGTACCGCGAACCTGCACGAAATCCCCCCGCTGAAACAGCCTGTCCCGTTCATCCACCTGGTCCCAGAGCTTGCCGTCCATGTCGCCGCTTTTGTCCATGAACTTCAGGTTCATGTACGGCTTGCCGTTGCGGGCAACGGCCAGGGTCTTCTCCTTGACCATGAACGCCGCATCGACGGCGTCACGGTCCTTCAGGTCGGCGATATACTGTTTCGGCATGAAGAGTTCTTTCTGTTCGCGCCCCAGTCTCCGTACGGAGCGCGACCGCTTGGTACGGCTACGGTGCCTGTTCGAGAATCTGCAGCCTGATCCTGCCGATCAGACTGACCAGTGGCGCCAGATCGGCGGGGCGGTCCCCTTCGAACAGCGCCAGGTGGGAGGGGTCCGCCGGCGTCTGGTTGAAGGTGGGATCCACGGCCAGCCAGCGGCCGTCGATCCAGCTTTCGGCCCAACTGTGATAAAGAAACCCTTTCCCGTCCTGGGTCACCAGCCCCGAAACGAAGCGGGTGGGAATGCCGGCGGCCCGGGCCAGGGCAGTGTACAAGCGGGCATGGCTCTGGCAGTTGCCGCTTTTTTTCTCCAACGCCGCCAAGGCGCTGCCGCTGTCGTCGATGCTGTCCTCAAGCCAGCGGGCAGTCCAGTCGGCCAAGCGGGCAGCTTTTTCCGACGCGGTGGAAACGGCGCCGGCCACTTCCGCGGCCCGGCTCATGATCTGTGGTGCGGCGGATTCGATCCGCTCCGCAGGTTGCAGGTAGTGCGCGGGGGGAAGTGCCTGCGTTGCCGCCCGCTCCTGCCGCAAACTGCCGGTCCTGATCGTCAGGTTCCCGTTCTGCCGCTCCACGTTCTGGAAGCTGTCGTTCAGCAGGGGCAGCGTCTCGCCATACCCCTCGATACGTACCGCCAGTCCCTTCAGCTCCGCCACGGGCCGGGAGAGCGACGGCGTTGCCCGCACCATGCTGAAGTCGTAGATCAGATCCTTCTGGGAAAGCGCCAGGCCGCTGATCAGCGGGGCCAAAATCTCCGGCGACTCGGCCTTGGTCACCACGAGCCCGTCCCGCACCGATTCCAGCAGCGTATTGCCCTGGCGGTCAACCCAGATATCGTTGCTGACAAAGGGGTACAGGTCGTTGCGCATCCGGATGGCCGGCTGGCCGTCGGGGGTCCGCTCCTCCCCTATCAGGGAGATTTTCACCTCCTTGATCCGTACATCCTCCGGATCAAAGAACTGGACCCGATACTGCCGCCCGCTGCTGCCGCCCCGCATCAGGGGCAGCAGGTTCAGCACCGACGCCGGGAACACCTCGCCACGGGATTTGAGAAACCGCTCCGTCACTTTGCCGTCGGCCTCCCGTCGCACCTGCACACCACCACCGATCATTTTTCCGGACAACTGGGCGTGTTTACCGCTCAGGCTCTGCTCTACCTCGAAGCTTCGCAGCGTCAGTGCCGGGGTAACCAGATACTGTTCACGAAAGGTGGCCTCACGGGTGAAGCCCATGATCTGCATCCTGACGCTGCCGTCGCCGTCGATCCGGTAGCCGCCGTCCGGCAGCCGGCTGATCCGCAGACGACTGAACCCCATATATTCGTCGTTGACCTTGATACCGAACCAGCGTTCCCCCAGAGGAGGAGCAGCGATAGGGGAAGCAGCCCAAGCCGGCGCTACCACCAGCAGAAAAAGAAAAAAGGCGGCCAGGGCCGCCCTGCCGAAACGCAGGAAATTCGTGTACCTCATGATGCAGCATCCTTTTCGACACATGGTTAAATGCAGCGGCGGCAACCGATCTGGCGCGCAGTCGGTCAGGCGGCACTGCCCGGATCGTTGACGATCACGCAGTTGCGCCCCGACTCCTTTGCCCGGTAGAGGGCGTCATCGGCAGTGCGCAGCAGATCGTCGATATCGTCGGAGGTGGGCGGAGCCAGCGCTGCGATGCCGAAACTGGCGGTGATCCGTTCTCCGGCCAGCGATCCGGCAAAGCGGATCCCCTGGATCGACAGCCTCACCCGGTCGGCAACGTTGAACGCCTCTTTCAGACTGGTGTCTGGCAGTACAGCCACGAACTCCTCGCCGCCGTACCGGGCGGCGATATCGTAGGTACGCAGCTCCCTCTGCAGCAGCATGGCCACCTTCTGCAGCACCACATCCCCCTGCAGATGGCCGTGGGTATCGTTGATCTTCTTGAAGTGGTCAATATCCATCATGATCAACGAGACCGTTCCGTTATGGCGCTGCGCCCGTTGCACCTCCCGCTCCAGGGCTTCCATCAGGTAGCGACGGTTGAACAGGCCAGTCAGGTGATCGGTATTGGAGAGCTCCAGCAACAGTTCATTGGAGCGTTTCAGGTCATCCTGCAGATGCTTGATCTTCAGGTGCACCTTCATGCGGGCGACCAGTTCTTCGGGATCGAACGGCTTGGTCAGGAAGTCGCAGGCTCCCTGGTCAAGCCCCTTCAGCTTCATTTCCCGCTCGTTGTTGCCGGTCAGGATGATCACCGGCGTGTCCGAAACCTCCGGCCGTCCCTTCAGCATCCCCAAAAACTTGAAGCCGTCCATCCGGGGCATTTCAAGGTCGCAGAGTACGATATCCACCGGCGAGGCCAGCAGTTTCTTGAACCCCTCCAAACCGTCCTCGGCTTCGTAGTAACGCGAGAAAAGATCGTGGGCCTCCAGAATGCTGATGATCTTCTCGCGGACAGCAACCGAATCATCAATGATCAATACGCTGTCTGCCATGACTCGTCCGCCCCTTCCCGTGAACCGGATGTTACAGCAACGGCTCGCGGCTCAGCCGCTTCAACTCGTTGATGGTTGCCGCATAGTTGTCGCTGCCGAACACGGCGCTGCCGGCCACCAGCACATCGGCACCGGCATGGGCGATACGGGCGACGTTGGCCGCCTTGACGCCGCCGTCGACCTCCAGCTCCGCACTGCAGCCACGGCTGTCCAGCATCTCCCGCAGACGCCTGATTTTGGGAATACAGGACTCGATGAAGCTCTGGCCGCCGAAGCCGGGGTTGACCGTCATCAGCATCGCCATGTCCAGGTCCTCCAGCAGATGGTCCAGCAGGCAGAGCGGCGTGGCGGGGTTGAGAGAAACGCCAGCCTTCTTGCCCAGCCCCTTGATCATCTGGATCAGACGGTGCAGATGGGGGGTCGCCTCGGCATGCACCACGATAATATCGGCACCGGCGGCGGCAAAGTCGGCAACGTACCGTTCCGGTTCCTCGATCATCAGGTGTACATCCAGCGGCAGCGAGGTAGCCCGACGAGCCGCCTCCACGATCAGGGGACCGATGGTTATGTTGGGCACGAAACGGCCATCCATGACATCGATATGGATGTAATCGGCACCGGCCGCCTCCACGGCACGAATTTCTTCGCCAAGCCGCGCGAAATCGGCGGAAAGTATTGAAGGAGCGATCTTTTTCATGGATGCCTCGTTAGGAGCACGGCAAAAAACCCATCGGTGCCGTGACGATGGGGCCACAGCCGTAACGCCCCGTCCGTGGTCAGTAGCGATGAGGCGGCCCCTGAAAAAAACAGCCCTTTTTCTATCACAAACTGCCGATGGTGGGAAAGAAAATCCGCAACAACTTGCTCATCCTCTTCCGGGGCAGTGGAGCAGGTTGCATAGACCAGGCTGCCCCCCGGTGCCAGCAGGTTCGCCACCCGCGACAGCAGCAGACGCTGACGCCGGGCGCAGCGTTCGATATCGGCGGGGGTCAGGCGCCATTTTGCTTCGGGATTGCGCCGGATCACCCCAAGTCCCGAACAGGGCGCATCCAGCAGGATCCGGTCGAACAGCTCACCGTGCAGGTACTCCGGCCGGGAAACGTCAGCCGCCAGGGTACGTACGCAGGAAATGCCGAGACGTTGTGCCGATTCCAGCACCCGGGCCAGCTTGCGATCGGTCAGGTCCGTGGCCAGAATACTACCGCTGTCCCCCATCAGCTGGGCCAGGTGCAGGGTTTTTCCCCCAGGGGCGGCGCAGGCATCCAGCACCCGCTGGCCGGGTTGCGGAGCCAGCAGATGGGCAACCAGCTGCGACGCCTCATCCTGCACGGCAAACAACCCTTCGGCGAACCCCGGAAGCGAGGGTATGAAAAAATGACCCTCCAGGCGAATCCCTTCCGGGGCATACCGACATGGCTCGCACGAAATGCCGGCATCCCCGAAACGGGCCATCAGATCGTCACGACCGATCCGCAGCGTGTTGGCCCTGAGCGTCAGCGGCGGTTCAGCGGAGGTGGCTGCCGCCAGACGCTCGACCTCCTCCTCCGGCATCTGACCACGCCACTGCTCGATCAGCCAGCGGGGCACGGAGTGAGTTGCCGCCAGCCAGCCCCCCGGGTCACAGGCGCGATCCGGCAGGCAGAGCTGTTCCCGGCTTCGCAAAAAGGACCGCAGCACGCCGTTGACCAGACCGCTGGCCCGGGGGAGTACCCGCTTGGCCAGCTCCACGGTAGCGTGAACCGCGGCATGGGGCGGCACCCGGTCAAGGTAGAGCAGCTGAAACAGCCCCAGCCGCAGCAGGTGGCGCAGTGGTTCTTCCAGCTTCTGCAACGGCTGGGTGACCAGCAGCGCCAGGTAATGATCCAGGGTTCCCTGCCGACGCAGCACGCCGAAGACCAGGTGACGGTACAGTCCCCGGTCCGGACCGGCAAGCTCCTCACGGGCCAGCTCCCGGTCGATCAGGGTATCGGCGTGCTCAGTCCCCGCGGCAAGCGCCCGCAAGGTGTTCAGGGCGGCATGCCGGGGGTCGGCCCTATGGCTTGGGGATACATTCTTTTGTGACATCTTGCTACCATAATCCCGAAGTACCCGCTTGGCAACGGTTGATCCGCTGCGTGCTTGCGGAGCGGGCCGGAAACGGCTATTGTCCGGAGCACCGCCGGCATGAACCGGCATACGTCCGGCCAAGGACTTCCCATGAACCATCCAGCGACATCATCCCGTCCCGCGCCATCCGGCAATCAGCGCTGGCGGCTTTTTGCCGTCCTGGCGCTCATGTACATTCTGGTTTACTTCTACCGGGTTTCTCTGGCGGTGGTGGCCGGCGACCTTTCCCGCGATCTTGCCCTGAGCGCCGAGCAGCTGGGCACCTTGGCCGGCATTCTTTTCTACGTTTACGCCGTGGCCCAGATTCCCCTCGGCCCCCTGATCGACCGATTCGGCGGACGCTTGGTCATTTCCTTCTGCGGCCTGCTCACCGCAATCGGCGGTTTCCTGTTCGCCCAGGCCCATACCCTGGCCATGGCCATGGCAGGGCGTATCCTGATCGGCATCGGCACCGCCGCGGTGCTGATGGCCACGTTTGCCATTTTCAGCCACTGGTATGACACCCGGGAGTTCGGCAGGATATCCGGCCTGATGGTTGCCGCCGGCAATCTGGGTAACCTGGCCGGTACCGCACCCCTGGCTCTCATGGTGGGGATAACCGGCTGGCGCGGCGCCTTCCTGGGGATAGCCGGGCTGCAGCTGCTGGTGACGATGCTGGTCTTTTTCCTGGTGCAGGACCGGCCGCCGGGACACAACGCCGACACGCACCACGACAGCTCGTCGCGTCCCGGCATGCTGGAAGCATGGCGGATCATCCTACGGGATCGCTCCTTCTGGCTGCTGGCGGCGGTGGCCTTCAGTTGGTACGGCAACTACCTGGCGGTGCAGGGGCTTTGGGGGGGACCCTATCTGACCGAACTGCACGGCATGACGCGGGAGGAAGCCGGCCGGATGCTGATGTGGACCTCCGTCGGCTTCATCGCCGGGTCGGTCCTGATGGACCGGATCGCCCGTCGGCTGTTCCGCTCCTACAAGTGGGCGCTGGTGGCGGGGCAGTGCTGCCTGCTGTTGCTCATGTCCGGATTCCTGGGGTGGTTGGAGGGTCTGTCCTCCCTGCAACTCGGCCTCTACTTCTTTGCACTGGGCTGTGCCGTTTCCAGCGGCATCATGATCTATCCGATCATCCGGGCCGCCTTCCCGATCTCCATTGTGGGTACGGCATTGACATCGATCAACTTCTTCGTCCTGATGGGGGCTGCTACGGCACAGCAGGGGATGGGGTTGGTGGTGGAACGGATGGGAGGATATTCGCCAGCGGCGCTGCACGCTGCCTTTGCTCTGCCGCTGGCGGCACTGCTGGTTGCGCTTCTGCTCTACCTGGGCGCCCGCAACTATCCTGCAGGGTGATCCCGGCAGCCTACCCAAATCGTCGACTGCTCGCCGCCAGGCGTCCGGAAGCCGGAAAACATGGCAAAAAACGCAAAAAGGTCGGCTGTGGCCGACCTTTTTGCTGTATGGCGCGCTCGAAGAGATTCGAACTCCTGACCCCCAGATTCGTAGTCTGGTGCTCTATCCAGCTGAGCTACGAGCGCAAAAAACACGTATGAGCAGTGGCGGAGAGAGAGGGATTCGAACCCTCGATACCGGTTGTCCCAGTATACTCGCTTAGCAGGCGAGCGCCTTCGACCTACTCGGCCATCTCTCCCAAATTACAAAGCTGCAAAATAGAGCAAAGCAGACCATTTTGCAAGACAAATATTCGCTCTTGTCGAGCGGCGGTACTTAGCGGGACTTCTTCAGATCGTTCAGCACCAGCTTGGCCACCGCCTTCAACGTCTCGAACACTCCGTCGCCGGTGGCGGCACACGCTTCAAAATCGGGAACAGCGGTGGTATTGAGCTGGCTGCGCAGTATTTCAACCGGCAGCGCGTTGGGCAGATCCCGCTTGTTGTACTGAATCACGAACGGCAGCCTGTCCAAGTCGTACCCTTGCTCCGCAAGGTTGTCCCGCAGATTTTCCAGCGACTCGATATTGGCATCCATCCGTTCTTCCTGGGAGTCGGCAACAAAAATGATCCCGTCAACCCCCTTCAGGATCAGCTTACGGGAGGCATCATAGAAGACCTGGCCGGGCACGGTGTAGAGATGGAAGCGGGTCTTGAATCCCTTGATCTCCCCCAGGGCCAGGGGAAGGAAATCAAAAAACAGCGTCCGCTCCGTCTCGGTGGCGAGACTGATCATCTTGCCCTTGGCGTCGGGAGCGGTTGAGGCGTAAATATGCTGCAGGTTGGTCGTCTTGCCGCAGAGCCCCGGGCCGTAATAGACGATCTTGCAGTTTATTTCGCGGGAGGCGTAGTTAATGAAGGACATGCGGATGCACCCCGGAGCAGGGACTAGCTGAACAGATTGTCGATATCGTCATCCGTGATTTCGGCGAAGGGGAACGCGGCGGAACCGCTTTTCGACTGTTCGTCGGCCTTGGCGGTCAGTCGGTCGAAGATGACCGACAGTTCTTCGGATGCCTTCTTGACCCGCAGCCGCACCAGCCCCAGCGATGAACGGCTGTCGAACAGCACCACCAGGATGACCCGGCCACCAACGATGGAGATATGGAGGTTGTCATTCTCCCCTTCATGAAAGAGAATGGAGAATTCCTTCTCGCCGATCAGCTTGGCCAGACCGCCGGTTGCCGCAATGTTGCCGGCCGTGAGCGAGGCAAGGGAGGTGGTATCAAAGCGGTCGGTCTCGCCAACACCGGAAATGAGCTGCCCGTTCTTATCCACCAGAAAGATGACTTTCGAGTTGGAGTCCCGCAGAAGCCGTTCGATGACTTCGTTGATCTCCTTAAACTCTTCATCATACATGACCATCTGGGCGTTGGACATGCGATCTCCTCTTCGGGGCCGTGAAACATACCGTGACACGAGGCACAGAGCGGCGGACAGAGCGTGAATTCCGTCGGTTTCCTGTGTCTATAGCAGAAGAAAATCAGGGATACAAGCGCATTTCTCGTGACTGATGCCGGCAAGCTCGGGTACAATGATGGCGTCGGATCAGCCTGGGACACCAGACTACGGGTCCCTTAAATCCGGCACTGCCAGATGCCGTTACTTTCACCGGAGGAACTGAATGGAAGCGTTTGTACCCAAGTGGATCGCCTGGGAAACCACCCAGCAATGCAACCTCAAATGTGTTCACTGTCGCTGTTCGTCGGAGATGACCTCGTCCCAAGGGGACTTTACCACTGAGGAAGGGAAAAGGCTGCTTGCCGATATCGCCGCCTTTTCGAAACCGGTGGTCGTACTGTCCGGTGGCGAGCCGCTGCTGCGTTCCGATATTTTCGAACTGGCCGAATATGGCACCTCCCTGGGTCTGCGGATGTGCATGGCCAGCAACGGCTCGCTGATTACCGATGAGGTCTGTGCCCGACTGAAACAGGCGGATATCAAGATGGTCTCCCTCTCCCTCGATGGTTCCACCGCCGCCATTCATGACGACTTTCGCCAGTCGCCCGGCGCTTTCGACGGCGTGGTTCGTGCTGCGGAAACGATGCGCAGAAACGGCCTCAAATTCCTGATCAACTCATCCTTCACCAAGCGGAACCAGCACGACATCGCCCCGACCTTTCAACTGGCCAAGAAACTGGGGGCCACCGCCTGGTACATGTTCATGATCGTTCCCACCGGCCGTGGCGAGGAGATCATGAACGAGTTGATTTCCAAGGAAGATTACGAAGAGATTTTGGAATGGCACTACCAGCAGGAAAAGCTGGAGAATGATCTGCTGATGCGTCCCACCTGCGCGCCGCACTACTACCGGATCGCGCCGCAGCGGGCCAAGGAGGAGGGGGTCTCCTTCCAGCGTCGCTCCCTGAGTTTTTCCACCGGCGGCGGCAAGGGGTGCATCGCTGCCCAGAGTATCTGCCTGATCGACTGTTTCGGCAATGTCAAGCCGTGCTCTTATTTTCATCGGGTTGCCGGCAACGTCAAGGAAACCCCTTTCCGGGAAATCTGGGAGCAGTCGGAAATATTCCGGGACTTGCGGAGTTTCAAGGAGTACAAGGGAAAGTGCGGCCAGTGCGAATTCCTGAATGTCTGCGGCGGTTGCCGGGCGCGGGCTGATGCAGTATACGGCGACTACATGGCGGAAGAACCGTTCTGCAACTATGTTCCGCTTCGCTGCCGTTAAGGAACACGGGGCGGGATGGAATGAGAACGGCCGATGCGATCAGCATCGGCCGTTCTCGTTTCGGGGTATGCCGGATGACCGGAAGCGCTAGCCAGCGGCGCAGCAACCGCCGGCAGCACAACCGGCCGGCTTGGGCGCCTCGGTTTTAGGGCAGTAGCCGGAGTTGAACCAGCCGTCACCCTTCAGGCTGAAAGCGGCCTGGGAGATCATCTTTTCAACCGCTCCGCCACAGGCGGGGCACTCGCTGGCCGGGGCATCGGAAAACTTCTGGCGCAACTCAAACTGATTGCTGCAGGAGGTACAACGATATTCATACACTGGCATGGGCAACAGCCTCCTTTTGAATATTCATATGGGTGAATCATAGTTACCGCGGGTCCGGTTTGTCAAGGGGACGGAGAAAGACCACGAACGCGCCGCTTCCGCCCAATTCCCGCGGCGCCGGCGCAAATTCGATCACCAGTCCCCGCCCCTGCTCCCGCAACCAGGCTGCCACCGCCTGGTTCAATACCGGCCCGTCACTGGAGTGGGTACCTTTACCGGTAATGACCAGCACCGCCTTCTCCCCCGCCGCCCGGGCCGAACGCAGAAAACGGTCCAGGGAGCCAACTGCTTCGTCGCGAGTCAGGCCGTGCAGATCCAGCTGCCGGTCCAGGCGGATCACCCCCCGTTTGAGCATCCGCAGCCGGTTACCGCCCAGCGGCTTCAGCTCTTCCTCCGCCGGCAACGCATCCTCGAACCTGACATCCAGCTTCAGCCGTTCGATTTCCTTCAAAAAATCCGATCGTCCGCCCGGAGCCACGGTCAAGGACGCGACCGGCGGCTCCGTCGGACGACGCACCGCTTCGGCGCGAACCGTCGTACCACCCGCTTTCGGGGGCTCAAGCGGCACCACACCGGCCATGGCCTGACGGAACAGGTCGGCTTCGTCGCTGCCCGGCCGGGCCTGCGCCGTGGTCGACACCGTCTTCGCCCGCACTGCTTCCTCTTCGGAAGCTGGCGGCGCGGCAACGATCACGCCCTTCAACCGCTCGAAGGAGCTGGTGCGGAACTCCGCCGGGCGCTGGACCGGAGATGATGGTTTTTTCTTGCGACTCATCGCGGATCGCCTCTAACGATAGAACAGCCAGGGAGCCACTGCTGCACAGTACACCAAGGCGGATGGCACGAGCAGCCGGTGGCAGACACGCCGTATCGGCTTTGCACTGGGCAGAGGGCAGTACACAGCAAAAAACTCCGGCAATGAACAGCGGCAGTGCCCGACGGCAAAGCAACCGAAGATGGGGGCAACGGGGCCAGTTGTATTCAAGGCCCGGGAGGGCTGCTCATTCGGCGGCAGGGGTAGCAGCACCCTGGGCCGCTTTTTCACTCAGGGAGTTGAAGATCATGTCCAGCACCGCCTTCTGCCGCACCTCAAACTTGTTCAGCACGGCAAGGCAGCTCCCCATGGGGCATTGGGCGTGCAGGAAGTCGGCATCACGGCTGGAGAGAATGACGATCCGGTTCTTGTTGATCCCTGCCTGCACGGCAAAGCTCATCAGCTTGCGCCCGTCCAGGGTGGGCATTTCGAAGTCAATCAGCAGCAGATCGTAGGGGGAACGACGGATATAGGAAAGAGCCTCCAGCGGGTTGTTGCAGACATCCACCGTCAGGCGGGGGAAATGTTCCGCGATATAGTCGCTCAGCAGGCGGGTAAAGGCCGGATCGTCGTCTATCAGCAGAATGTTTCCCATCATATCCCCATCCCGGCGCACCGCATCAGGCACGGTTCAGCGTTTGCTCCGCATATCGCTGAGCCCGACTGCCGCAAAGATCACCAGCAGAATAAAGCCGATGAACAGCCAATCCGCCGCACTGAATCCGAACATTCAGCACCGCCCCTGCAACATGCCGCTCTGCTCCAGAGAGCGATGACACTGTTCAAGAAACCGGTGCATTTCAACCAAGGGAAACTGGGCGCAGAATACCGGGTCCGCCAGCACATCTTCCACGATGGCCGCCGCTTCGTGAATATCCCCGGCCTGATGCTGTTCGAAGGCAACCGACAGGGCCGTCAGATAGTCCACCGGCGGTACCAGGGGGCGTTCACCGGCACGAATGGCGGCGATACGGCCCTCGAGATTACGACGCTCCGCCCCGCTGCAGCGCTCAAGCAGCCCTTCCCACTGGGCCAGCGCCTCTTCATAGCGCCCCAGGATGTAGCTGACCTCGCCGTACTGATAGCAGGTGTGCAGATCATCGGGGTCCAGCGCCAACGCTCTGGCCAGGTATTTTTCGGCACCGTACCAGGATTGCACCGCCAAGTGCGTGGCCTCGAGGCGCCCGCCCCGCTCCATCAGGGTGCGGCCGATTTCCCGCCACAGGCCGGCATTGTCGGGGGTAATCAGGGTCATGATCCGGAGCAGGGAAACCTTGCGATCGAGATAGGGCAGATCGACTTCGCGGGCGTCAAGCATGATCGCCTCGCCGCCGATCTCGGCAATGATGTGGGGATAGGCCTGCTGCAGCACGTCGGCATAGCGGGCGGCATTGGCACAATCGGGGTTGCGGCGCAGGGCATGGTACAGTCCCCGCCCCACCTGGTCGTAGTCCGGTGTCCCGTTTGCGAGGGCCGCCACGTAGTCGGCTTCCTGCAGCGGAATGGGCAGGTCGCCCCAGGCCAGATCCACCAAACCGTCACGACCGGCAAGACGAAAGCCTTCAGCAGGCTGAAAATATCGAACCCCCTCGATGGGGGTAGGCGGCTGTTGCTGCATACCTTCCGTTCCTTACTCCGTTCTCACGATACCTTGCGAAGCATTACACTCTACCGTCGGCGCTTTCCGTTCGTCAACCGCAAAGCGGTACTTTCGCCGGATCAGGCAATAATGGAAAAAGGCCTGCCCTCCCGGCTGACCCCCCGTTTCATTCGCCCCGCCGAAACCTCGGAAACGGCTGAAAATGACGTCGTTTGGCTCCACTCACGTCCCCGCACGGCAGGATCACCATAGGCCCGCTGAACCCTGCCATCTCCCGTCGGCCGCAATGCCTCGCCGCTGCCGGTTGACGTCGCGTTGCTTCCGGCATCGGCACCGGACAGGCTTTCCGGCTGCCGCTTTTCCTGTTGGGCCTGGGCCATCTGATTGGCGGCCTGGGCGGCTACGGCCCGGTCCTGGCCGGATGGGTCCGCGGGAGCCAGGGCCGCACGAATCACCTGCTGCATCCGGGCAATAGTCTCCTCCGGCGTGCGGCCACCGGAGACATCGATCTGCACCTCGCCACCGGTAATGTAACTGCGTCCGTCCGGCCCCTGGGTGTAACTGTAGGAAGCGCTGCCGGCCAGGTTGCCCCCTGCCGCCTTGTGCGCCGCCTCGTGGGCCTTAACCTTTTCCTCGGTGCGCTTCAGTCGCTCGACCGTCTGCTTGACCTGGGGATCTTCAACGCTTCTGCCGTCGGCAGTGGTCCGCTCACCCGGCTTCGGCTCCCGCTGCCCGGTCTCCAGCGCCTGCCCCGGCTGTTGCGCGGAAAGCGTTACCCGGTCTTCTACCGGCTCCCGACTCCGACCACCAACGGAACGACGCTTTTCCGCTTCCGTACCGTCTGCCGCCGGTATACCGGAAAACTGCCGGACGGGAACCGTCCCGGCTCCCCTGTCTGCAACAGCGGAGAACTCCATTGAAGAATCACCTCTGGGACCAGACTATCCTGTTCCTGCAAGCAGTGTACACGGCATCCGGGTACAACGGCCTACGACATTACAGACCGGCCCTGGCCATTTCCTCCACCAGCTTTTTCTGACTACTGTTCAGCCCTTCCGGTACATGGACGTTGATCTTGACGTACAGGTCCCCTTTGGCGTTGGAACCGGGCGTCTTGATACCGCATCCCTTCAGGCGGAGCTTCGTACCGGGCTGGATACCGGGCGGCACCTTGATCCGCCGGGTTTCCTCCAGGGTCGGCACCTCCAGGCTGACTCCCAGACAGGCCTCACTGAAGCGGATGGTCCGCTCCACGAACAAATCTCCGCCGTCACGGCTAAACACCGGGTCATGGGCAACCCGTACGATCAAGAACAGATCGCCGCTGGGACCGCCGTTTTCCCCGTCGCTCCCCTTGCCGGCGATTCTGACCCGACTGCCGTTATCGACACCGGCGGGAATCCGGACCTTCAACTCCTCCCGCACGCCGTTGCGCCGGAAAGCCACCAGCTTTTCGCCGCCCAGCGCCGCCTCGCGAAAGCCCACGTCCAGCTCCAGGGTCAGATCGGCACCCCGTTGCGGCCCCCTGCGGAATCCGCCGCCACCGCTACTCCGGCGGAAGGCGCCGCCGAACAGCCGGGAGAAAATATCATCTCCGCCGTCCCCCATCCCCATATCCCGGAAGGTGCCGGAGAAATCAAACCCCTTGAAGATATCCTCCTGAGAATACTGACGATGGAAGTCAGACGACCCGAACGTATCGTACTGCTTGCGTTTTTCCGGGTCGGAGAGTACGGCGTAGGCTTCGTTGATCTCCTTGAACTTCTCCTCGGCGGCGCTATCTCCCTGGTTGCGGTCCGGATGGTACTTCACCGCCAGCTTGCGGAACGCCTTCTTGATGTCGTCGGCGGTTGCCGTCTTTTCGACTCCCAGCGACTTGTAGTAATCCGTCTGCGCCATAATCGATAACCTTGTATGATTCCGTGGAATTACCTCTTTGAATCGTAAAGTAGGCAGCTTTCGGCCGGCTGTCAACACCGTTCCCGCCGGAACGATACCCCGTGCCGCACGGATGTTGCACGGCAACGGGCGACCGGCATATCCCGGTCGCCCGCCACAGGTAGCATGACACCGGCAGCGGTCGGTTCGTTCAGAGCTGATCCTGCCCGCAAACCGTGCCCTGGAGTTCCCTCGTCCGGGAGAGCGATCAGCCTAGCGGGCGTACCCCACTGCCTGTGCCTCGGCAAGCGTGAGAACGACTTGGTCTTTCGATACCGCCGTCCGCTCCAGCTTACTCCAGTCAACGGCCTCGGGCAGCGCCATTTCCCGGCTGACAATCCGGCGAACCGCTTCCGGGTCGCGCAGCACCTCAGGGTCCAGTCGTATGGCGGCCACAGCCCCGTTTTCCAGCGACACCCTGTTCTTCTGACCGGCAGGCAGGTAGATCGCGCCGGTGTCGAAATCGACGATATAGGCGACTACTCCCGGAATGATACAGAAGAGCAGCCCCAGGCCGTCAAGGATGGCAACCTTGATATCGATTTCTCCGGCCTTCTGTCCCCGCCGCTCCGGATACATCAGCGTGCCGCAGGCGGCAAGCTGCAGCATGAGCACAACAGTCACGCCGGCAGCAACGGCCTTGATCATTATCTTTTGCATGGGACACCTCCTCGGATACGTGATATTACAGGCGCAGCTCCCGCCAACGGAAGCAGTCCGTGGTGTGATCGTTGACCATCCCCACCGCCTGCATGTGGGCGTAGCAGATGGTGCTGCCCACGAAACGGAATCCCCGTTGCTTGAGATCCTTGCTCAGGGCGTCGGACACCGGCGTGCTGGCCGGCACCTCCGCCAGGCTCTTCCAGCTGTTCTGCACCGGTCTGCCGTCAACAAAACGCCACATATAGGCATTGAACGAGCCGAACTGTTCCTGCACCGCGAGGAAGGCCCGGGCATTGCTCACCGCCGACTCCACCTTCAGCCGGTTGCGCACAATGCCGGGGTTGGCCAGTAACGTCGCAATCTTTGTCTGATCAAACCGGGCCACCACTTCGGGATCGAAGCCGGCAAAAGCCTCACGGTAGGCGTCCCGTTTGCGCAGGATGGTGATCCAGGACAGCCCGGCCTGGGCCCCCTCCAAAGTCAGGAACTCAAAGAGCAGGCGGTCGTCGTGTACCGGCACCCCCCATTCCTCGTCGTGATAACGGCAGTAGAGCGGGTCGCTGCCGCTCCAGCCACAGCGGTTCAATGATGCTTCACGCGTTGTCATGGTCTCACCTTTCACCCGGATACGTCAACCGGCAAGCCCTGTGGTGCAGTTCAGCCCCCCTCCGGCGGCTCAATCGGTCACCCGGTTCCTGCCTCTCTCCTTTGCCCGATACAACGCCTGATCGGCCCGACGCACCGCCTCTTCCTCGCTGCCGTCCTGCCGGCCGGCTTCGGCCACCCCGATACTAATGGTGACCCGCCCCGCCCCGGGGGCAACGGAATCGGCCACGCCGGCACGAAGCTTTTCGGCAAGCACCAGGGCACCCTGCCGGTCAGTGTCCGGCAGCAGCGCCAGGAACTCCTCGCCGCCGAAACGGGCAACAAAATCGCTCTGACGCAACGAGCCGGCCAGCAGAGCCGCCACATGCCTGAGCACCAGATCCCCCACCTCATGACCGAAGGTGTCGTTCACCCGTTTGAAATGATCGATGTCCATCAGCAGCAAACCATAAGACGTCCCGGAACGCTGCATGCGCACAAACTCGTCATGGAGCCGTTCGTTCGCTGCCCGGCGATTGTGAAGGCCGGTCAGGGCGTCGTGCAGGGCGATCCGCTCCAGCTCCCGGTTGGCCGTTACCAGTTCCGCGGTGCGCTCCTGCACCTTCAACTCCAGATACTGATTGCTTTCTTCCAGTTGCCGCTTCCGCTCCAGCAGGGTCGAGGTCATGCCGCGCAACGAATCCGCCAGTTTCTGGATCTCGCGGATACCGCTGGTGAGGGTAAAGGGGGTTGCTTCGTCCCCCTGCTCGATCGTGTGGGCAACTTCGGCCAAGTGCTCCACCGGCCGGCTGAAGGCCACCGCCGCGCGGTAGGCCAGAAACATGAACATCACCGCAATGCCCACTCCAATCACCAGCAGGGTACGCTGCAACGCGGCTACCGGCGCCAGCGCGCTGGCGATCGGTTGCCGCACCAGCACCCGCCATTTCAGCTCGGTGGACGTTCCGGCGGTCACAGTCACGATGCCGGTCATGTAGCGATGACCGCCGTCCCAGTCGATAACCGCCGGCTTTCCGTCGGTGGGGAGCGCTGCGGGTATCTTCACCTGTCCCATGTACCGATAGGGGTACAGGATATCTCCCCGTCGGTCGATGATCAACACCTCGACACCATTGAGACCGGCATCCCCCGGCAGGGCATTTTTGATCACCTCATCCACCCAGGCCCAGTGGGCATGGGTGGCCAGCACCCCCCGCAGTCTGCCGGCAGCGTCACGCACCGGTGCCGCAAAATCCACGAATCGGAGCGGTTCGCTGGGATTCTCGGCCTTCAGCTTCTTGGCCAGCAAAACCGCTTCGTGTACGTCGCCGACGAAAACGTTCTCCCGGCCACGGATGAACCATTCCCGCTGGGCCGCCGACACCCCCTCCAGCAGCCCGTCGGCAGCGGTCAGGATGGTTCCCTCTCCATCAGTCACGCCGATCCAGGCGTAATGCCGGTAGGACTGCCGCGCCAAGTCCAGGGTTGTCCTGATATCAGGACTGTCGAGACGTTCACGCGTCAAAAGCGGCGAACGGCTCAACAGCACCACCTCCCGTTCCCGCTCCCGCAGGTTGGCGGCCAGGGAGCCGGCAATGCTGCGGGTGAGCCGTTGCAGCCGGAAACGGCTGTCCTCCTTCATGTGTAACGACGCAACATGGTTAAGGTACAGGGCCACACCGAATCCCACCAGCAGGGCCAGACCGCCGAAGAGCAGGGACAGCCGCAAACGAAAGCTGTTGAATCGTCCGATCATGACCACCCCTCGCACCAGATCAGCATTCCTCCGCCGGACGCAGGTCCGGCAGATTTTCATAGACCTCTTCAACCGTGGCGCACCGGGTCAACACCTGCACCACAACCGGCAGCGGCTCCGGCCACACCTCCGGCAGGTCGGCCTCATCCGGCTGCATCACCGGAAAGGCCAGCCGCTCGTACGGCGGGCAGAAGCGGGCATCCACCCCCGGCTTGTTGCCCCGCGCATCGATGCGGTACCAGCCGTACTCCTCAAGCCAGACCGCGTTCAGGCCGTGCAGGCAATAGGGCGGGCCGGAATCCCCCACCGACAGCCGCTGGTAGCACAGACCGGCAGGTATGGCGTTGGCCCGCAACAGCGCGGCCAGCAGATGGCTCTTGGCGTAGCAGTAGCCGGTGGCGTGGGCCAGCACGTCGGAGGCGACGCAGGTCACCGGATTCCGGCGGTAATCCCAACTGTGCCTGATCTCGTCCCGCACGAACTCGAAACAGCGCCGGGCGATTTCGGTTGTGTCCGCCTGATCCCCGGCCAGCTCACGCGCCGTGGCCAGCACCGCCGGATGCTGCCAGTTGATGATCTCGGTGGATTGGAGGTAGAGGTTCATGGTTTGAGCCTTGGGGCTGGGTTCATATTGTTGCCCTCGTTCGACTAACTTCGTTATTGACCGGTTCGCGCGCGCACGTGCGTGAACCGGTGATCTTCCCAAATGGAATGTTTATCCTGCAAATCCTGGGGTAACCGAACCAACATTATCCAGCCCTACCACCGTATCAGCTTCATCCAATCGTGGAAGAGCCTGCACCATCCAAAACCCGCCACCAGCCATTCGGTTACGCAAGCCCTGCAATAACATCACCGATATGGGGATATCCAACCACCAGCATGCCGTTACTGCGCTGCTGGCGCTCTGTTGCCCCGCAGATGAGCAACCCCGGCCGGGCAGCCGCATTCAGCTTGCGGTAGTGGTCAATCCCTTTCCAGGCGCTTTGCTGGATAGTCGCACCCAGCTTGATCTCTATCGGCACAATGCCTGCCGGCGACTCAAACAACAGATCCACCTCATGTCCGGCATTGTCGCGCCAATAGTAGAGGCGCGGCTCACGCACCATGTTCAGGCGTTGTTTCATCAACTCCGTCACCACAAAGGTTTCAAACAGGGCTCCCACCAAAGGATGATGCGTGATCTGGCCGGGCTGTTCAATAGCCAGCAGGTGGGCGGCCAGCCCCACATCCCAGAAATAGAGCTTGGGGGATTTGACCAGCCGCTTGTTGAAATTCTCAAAATGAGGCTGCAGCAGGGTGATGATGAAGCTGGCTTCCAGGACAGAGAGCCACGCACGGGCAGTTCCGTGGTTGATGCCGCAATCGGCGGCCAGTGAGTTGATGTTGAGAATCTGTCCCGTACGTCCGGCGCACAGGCGTAAAAAACGGGTAAAGAGCGCCAGGTTCTTGACGGCCATGATCTCGCGGACATCCCGCTCAACGTAGGTGGTCAGGTAGAACGAGAGCGCTTCGACAGGGTCCAGTTGATCATTCAGAATGCGCGGATAAAACCCTTCAAACAGCATCTGCGAAATTTCCGGCTGCGCTGCCTGGGCATAGCGCTCCTGAAATGAAAACGGCAGCAGCTTCAGAATGGCCGTACGTCCGGCAAGTGATTGGGTAACCCGCTCCATCAGCAGAAACTGGTGGCTGCCGGTAATAATATAAGCGCCTTTCCGGGTCGGGTCGGCATCCACCAGCACCTGCAATTCCGAGAGCAGGCCCGGCGCCCGTTGAATCTCGTCAATCACCGCGCCGCCTGCCGCGTAATCCCGCAGAAAGCCTTGCGGGTCGTTCAGCGCATAGTCGCGCAGGGCAAGCTGCTCAAGGGAAACGTAAGGCTTATCGGGAAAGGTCATCCGGCACAGGGTGCTTTTACCTGATTGGCGCGGCCCGACTATCGTCACAATCGGGTATTGACCAGCCAGCCGGAGCAATTCCGGCTGTATGGTTCGATGTATGAGCATGTTCAGTAGGTTATCATGAATTCGTACAAATTTACAGTTGAAATGTAATTTTGTACAAATTCATATATCCAGCTTCCAGAAATGAAGCATCTATAAATCGCCTGCGTGGCAGTATCTGTCAATAGTTGCCCCCCTAGAACCCGCCAGCGGCAGCCTGCAGGCGGGCCAGTTCCTCCTTGCGGCGTAACAGAAGCTGCCGCTCCTTCAGCTCCTCCGGCGTTCGCAGGTTGGTCAGGGCTTCGGTTTCAGTGTCAAACACCCAGATATCGTCGGCATTGGTGGTGTCCAGACAGACCCAGCGTTCCGTCACCACCGGTTCCTTCTGCTCGGTGTGGCCGAACAACTGGCGGTAAACGGGATCGAGACGCACGTTCTCGCGGAACGGGTCCAGCCAGAAGATGCCGCCGTAGGGGGCGCGGCCGCCGCGGGCCACCGGCACGTTGAAGAGGGGGCTCCCATGATCCCCCGCGAGGCAGGCGTAAAAATGTGCGTTGATGCAGT
Source organism: Trichlorobacter ammonificans (assembly GCF_933509905.1). Classification (GTDB taxonomy): domain Bacteria; phylum Desulfobacterota; class Desulfuromonadia; order Geobacterales; family Pseudopelobacteraceae; genus Trichlorobacter; species Trichlorobacter ammonificans. The sequence continues at coordinate 2,846,712 of NZ_OW150024.1, forward strand.
CGGCCAGGTAGCGGGAATTCCCCCGGCAGCACCCTCCTGGAGTCAGTCCCCAGCCCCCTTCGGCAAAGCCGGCATGGGTACAGAACCAGCCGTCGGCCCAGTGGGCCGCCACCAGCCGACGGCGTTGCAGCAGGTCATCGAACAGCCGCCGGAACTGGTCCGCGTGGCTGTGCTGGTAGCCGCTGCTGCGCCAGGGGGCCTTGCTCAGGTAGTGCAGGTCATGGTTCCCCCAGAGCATGACCGCATCGCTTGCCGCCAGCAGCTCCACCACCCGCACCTGGGATTCGAAGCTCTCGCGGAAGGAATCCACGTAGTCCCCCAGGGCCACATGGAGCTGGTCCGGACGGTGGGCCAGAAACCGTTCCACCTTGTCCACATTACCGTGGATATCGCCGACAACGATTGCCATTTCCGGTCTCCTCCGCGCCTACGGTCAACTGGCAGCGGGAGGTCGGTACCTGGTGCCGCATCCCGCCATCCGCCGGAATGATACGACGGGTCAGCGTACCAGTCCCGCCGGGTTGAAGGGGGGGATCGGTCCGCCTCCCCGTTCGATGCTGGCGTTGTGCCGCTGCATCGCCGCCAGCAGCCGGTTGACGTCGGCCGTCAACAGGATGCGTTCCTTCACGAAATATTGCCCCAGGCGGGGTTGGCAATGGTGCTGATGTCTGACCAGGAAGGCGGCCTGTTTTTCGGTCAGCAGCCCCAGGGCCACGGCCCGCTCGCCGAACATGCCGGGAATTTCCGTGGCTGCGCGGACCGCCTGGATATCCTTGTCGGTCATCCAGCCCCAGGCCTTGGCGATCTCGCCGTAGGCGGGGCGCTGGTCCCGCTGCCAGCGCATGCCGCGGACCAGGTCCTGCCAGGAGACCTCGCCGGCACAATAGACGAACTGGCCGAACTTCAGCTTGTAGGTGGGGAACACGCCGGTGTAGTACCGTTCGTGCTCTTTTCTGGGCAGTTTTTCCGTGACGGGACGCGGCCGGACGATGGTGGGACGGGCGGGGCGGGACGGGGATGCCGTTGCAGCCTGCTGCCGGTGCCCGGCTGCAGTTAGGCGCGCGGCTTTTTCCTGAGCCGTGCGCAGGTGTTCGATCAGAATGTCCCGGGCCGACACAAGCGAGCTGACCGCCTCGCCGCAACACGGCGAGGTGGCGCACGCGGAATCGGGATGAAGCGTGCGCACCCGCCGCCGGAAGGCCGATTTCACTTCGGCGGGGGTGACCCGCCGTAGATCGGTAGCTTCACCGAACAGTATCCGTACCGCATCAGCTGGCTGCATGATCGTTTGTCGTCCTCATCGCCATGACTCCCCAGGCCAGCCGGCCTGCAAACGGTGCTGTGTTCCGGAGCTCCGGAGCAGTGTTCCTGACAATAGCCGACATCACCACCCGATTCAATCGGGAACTGCCGTGAGCTGGCCGGAACGGTTCGACTGCTCCTGGCCTATTTCTTCAAATAGCGGTTTTTGAGGTTGTACCCCACCATCCATTCCGCCAGACTTCGCTTGGGAAGCTTCCCCAGCAGCTCGGCGGCAATAGCGTCGCCCGTTTCGCCCCTGGCCGCCAGCTCACGGGCCGTGGCGTCGAACAGCGTCAGATACTGCTTCATCTCCCGCAGATCTTTGTTGGAGGAGAGGGGGCCGTGTCCCGGAACGATCTGCTCCGGTCCCAGCGCCAGCAGGCTGTCCAGGGCCGTTGCCCAGCCACCGAAGTCACCGTCCGCCAGGTAGGGATGAAAGTCGGTAAAGAGAATATCCCCGGCAAAGGCCAGCTTCTGGCGCGGTAGCCAGACCACCACGCTGCCGGCGGTATGGGAGGGGGCAAAACGGATCAGCTCCACGGTTTCATTCCCCAGGTCAAGGGTGAGGCGGTCGCTGAAGGAAAGGGATGGCAGCGCGATTTCGGTGCCGGCCATATCCTCAGGTGTCAGCCCGTAGGCCGCAATGTTCTTCAGGATGCCGGGTCCCATTGCTTCCAGCAGGGCACGGTCAGCGGTGTGGGAGATCACCGTTGCCCCCAGCCTGGCGAACACACAGTTGCCGAAAGCGTGATCCAGGTGGGTATGGGTGTTGACCACGTAGCGGATCGGCTTGTCGGTCACCGTGCGGATGTCGGCCAGAAAGCGCCGGGCCTCCTTGTCGGAAATCAGCGTATCCACCACCAGTACCCCGTCCCGGCCGATGACGATACCGGCGTTGGCGGCAAAGCTGTTGGTTGGGGAGGCGTCCCGCACCCCCACGTAAGCGTAGACGTTATCGGACAGCTTGGTCAGGCCGGCACCGGCCACCTGGGCGGTTAAAAGAAGCATGGCTGCCAACAGGGGCATGACTTTCATCAGCATCTGACTCCTCCTAGTTGTGTATGGTGATAATGCGCTACTCCTGGATTCTGCCGCCTCTCGCCAGCAGCCTCCGCATCGTGGCGCAGGCCCCCGCTGTGGGCGGCATTTGCCGCTTCGGTAGTGGTGCCACAGGTGACGGCAATGTCAAGACCAAAACTGCTCCCGCCGTTACCCGCCAACCTCCCTTCCCTCGATGTCAACTGACCGATTGACAACGGCCGCCAACTATGGATACTCGTCCGCATTACACCCAGGCAGGGGGGACAGCATGGCGCTCGTGGAGTGGCAAACGGAGTATAGCGTGGGCAGCGAACGGCTCGACCAGCAGCACCAGCGGATCGTCGGCATGATCAACCAGTTGGGCGAAGCCATGGACACCGGCGCGGAGAAGACCGCCCTGATGAAAATCCTCTCCGATCTGGCCGGTTACACCAAGACTCACTTTGCCGAAGAGGAACGGATGCTGGAACAGTGCGCCTATCCCGCTCTTGGCGAGCACCGCGCCCGGCATGCCGACCTCACCCGGCAACTTGCCGACTTCTACCGCAACTTCTACGTCAAGACCAAGCCCCAGACCAAGGAGGTCATGGACTTTCTGCAGCACTGGCTCTACGACCATATCCTGGAGCAGGACAAGGCCTACGCTTCACACCTCAACGGCTGACGGCTACCAGGTCTGCGTGACGCTCACGGGAGTAACCGCCATGGTGGCGCGCAGCCAGTCGAATTTTGCTTTCAGCAGGTCGAACTCGGGGCCGGAGGTGATGAACGCCGCGGTCCCCTTGATCAGAAAACCGGCCCCCGGACCGTGGAGCCCCCGCACCTTGCTGCTGCCCAGGGTGATCAGCACCTCGGGATTGAAGGCGACATTGGCCTCGGTTCGGTGCATGTAACCGGCCGGTATCAGGATGCGGCCGTCATCCGTAATACGGATATAGCTGTTCCAGGTATTCACCAGGTGTGGCCCCTCCTGGCCGAGGGTCGCAATGGCAACGATGCCGTCCTGTTTCAGAATTTCCAGCAATGGTTCCGGGATCATGGGTACTACCTCCTGTGGCGGGGCTGGTTGTTGTGCAGCCTGAAGTTTATTCAGGGAGCAGCGTACAGGAAAACGGCCCCCGACAACAGGGGCAGTTTTGACACCATCACGGGCGGCAGGGCATAAGTAGGGATTCCCGTCGCCAGCCCTTCGAGCCGGCTCTCACCTGACATTTCCTGTCACACCACCGTGCTATCCTCGGCGCACCATGACCAGCGACCTGATGGACAAACTGAAAATCCTGGCCGATGGCGCCAAGTACGACGTTTCCTGCTCCTCCAGCGGCAGCTCCCGGCGCAACGGCAACGGTATCGGCAACGCCGCATCCTGCGGCATCTGCCACACCTGGACCAGCGACGGCCGCTGCGTTTCCCTGCTGAAAATCCTGATGACCAACCGCTGTATCTACGACTGCGCCTACTGCGTCAACCGCAGCAGCAACGACACGAAGCGGGTGGCCCTGACCCCGGCGGAGGTGGCGGAGCTGACCATCGGCTTCTACCGCCGCAACTACATCGAGGGGCTGTTTTTAAGCACCGGTGTGGTCCGCTCCCCGGACTACACCATGGAGCTGCTGATTCAGGCAGTGCGCACCCTGCGCAGCGAATACCGCTTCAACGGCTACATCCACCTGAAGCTGGTGCCGGGGGCTGACCCGCTTTTGGTGCAGGAGGCCGGTCTCTGGGCCGACCGGATCAGCGTCAACCTGGAGCTGCCCACCCGGGAAAGCTTGGCCCTGCTGGCCCCGGACAAGAGCCGCGATGCCGTGGTGGGGCCGATGCGTCAGGTCCACAGCCTGATTGCAATCAACCGGGACGAGCGCAGGCACTCCCGCACGGCTCCCCGCTTTGCCCCTGCCGGGCAGAGCACCCAGTTGATCGTGGGGGCCACCCCGGACACCGACCGCCAGATCGTCACCCTCTCCGAACAACTCTACCAGCGGCTGGAGCTGAAGCGGGTCTACTACTCGGCCTTTATTCCGGTCATGCAGGACAGCCGCCTGCCCGCCCTGCCCAGATCACCGCTGCGACGTGAACATCGCCTCTATCAGGCCGACTGGCTGCTGCGCTACTACGGCTTTGCCGCCCATGAACTGCTGGACGAGGCCACGCCTAACCTGGACAGCGAGCTTGACCCCAAGACCGGCTGGGCCCTGCGCCACCGGGAGCTGTTTCCGGTGGAGATCAACCGGGCCAGCTACGAGGAACTGCTGCGGGTGCCGGGGATCGGCGTCCGCTCCGCCCAGCGGATCATCCGGGCGCGGCGGCAAGGGCATCTGGGAGTGGAGGAATTGCAGCGGCTGGGGGTGGTGATGAAGCGGGCACGGTATTTCGTCACCGCCAGGGGGCGTTACGCCGGGGATATCCGGCTGGAGAGCGGGCTGTTGCGCGGCAGGCTGATTGAGCCGTCACAGAAGAAGGTGGTCCGGCAGATGAGCCTGCCCTTTGAGACGCCGGTGGTTGACGAGACCGCCAGCACGGTAACCGGAGAGCTGTGATGGGCGCTTCCTACTGCTACGACGGCACCCTGGGCGGCCTGCTCACCCTGCTGGCCACCCTTCCCGCTGGCGGACCGTTGCCGGAAAACATCAGCACCGCGCCGCCGGTGCAGCAGGGACTTTTCAGCGACACCATCACCGTGGAGACCGATCCGGAGCTGGCGGAGCAGTACTGGCAACGCTTGCACCGCCGCCTGGGCCCGGCAGGGCTGGCACCGGTGCGCTCCGCCTTTCTGGCCAATCACCCGCAAAAGGATATGCTGATCTGGCGCTACCTGCGGCTGGGGATGCAGGAAGGTCGCAGAGTAAGCGGCATGCTGGCCCATCCCCAGGTTTCACCGCTGCTTAAACTGGCCCAGCAGGTCAACCGCGAGGCGCACCGTTACCTGGGTTTTGTCCGCTTTCAGGAGGTGACCGGCGGTTTCTACTACGCGGCACTGGCCCCGGACCACCGGGTGCTGCTCTTGATCGCCCCCCATTTTGCCGACCGCTTCCGCGACCAGCAGTGGGTGATCCACGATTGCAGACATGGCGAGGGGATCGTCTTTGACCGCCACCGCCGGCAGTGGCTGCTGTTGCCGATGGAGACCAGCGCCCAACCGGAGCTTACCCCGCAGGAAGAGCAGTTCCAGCAGTTGTGGCAGAGCTATTTTGAAACGTTGGCTATTGAAGAGCGGAAGAACCTGAAGCTACAGCAGAGCAAGGTGCCGCTGAAGACGCGGTCCTGGTTGGTGGAGTTTGGGGGATAATCCGAGCCCGCACTCCGTATTTTCATGGCCAACAGCGCCTTAGTGTCATACTGCAGACTCCCACAAGCTTCTGATCGGCACGGCAAACAGCCTATCACCAAAGGCTGCGGTTGACTCTCCATCATAGAGCACCACACCGGCGGCAAAACGTTCTCCAACCGCCTCCTTCAGCTTGCGCAGCCCCTTGAAATCAGCCGGTGTAACGGTTGCCGAAGCTTTTACCTCTATGCCTGCCAGACGCTGACCATCTCCTTCAAGTACCATATCAACCTCAACACCGTCCTTGTCCCGGAAGTGATAGAACGTTATCGGTTCTTCATGCCAGCTTGCCTGACGGCGCAGCTCCTGAAAGATAAAGCTTTCAAGAAGCTGCCCCAAAAGCGTCCGGTTGTTGACCAGCGTTTCAGCATTCAAGCCCAGTAGCGCACAGGCAACGCCGGTATCTCCCAGGTGCAGCTTGGGGGTTTTGATCAGGCGACTCAAACGGTTGCTGTGCCAGGGGGGCAGTTCTTCCAGCAGAAAGAGACGGGAAAGCAGGGTAACGTACTCGCGGATGGTTGGGCGGCTCAGTTGAAACGGTGCGCTTAGATCAGCCACATTCAGCAGTCTGGCAGTCTGTCCGGCAGCCAGAGCAAGCAGGCGGGGCAGCGCATCCATGGAGCTGATGCGGGCCAGATGTCGGGCATCCCGCTGTATCAGGGTTTCAATATAATCGCGATACCAGGTAGTCCTGCGTCTGGAGGAGGAACGTGTTAAAGCGGCAGGATAGCCACCTACCGCAATCCGTTCTGCCAGCTCTTTGCCCAATCGTTGATGGGGTGCCATCTTGAAACCACCATCAAACAAAGTATCCAGAAAGCCGGACAGATTTCCAGCCAGCTCTGTCTGTGCCAGCGGATGCAGGCGTAAAATCTCCATCCGTCCGGCAAGAGAATCGGCCAGATTCGGCAACAGCAGCACGTTAGCAGAGCCGGTAAGGATGAAGCGTCCCGGTGTGCGGTCACGGTCTACCGCCGCCTTGATGGAGGTAAACAGTCCAGGAACCCGTTGCACCTCATCAAGCACCACCCTGCTGCCAAGATCGCCGGTAAATCCGACCGGGTCTGCTGTTGCAGCGGCGCGCAGCACGTCATCATCAAAGGTGATATAGGAGTATCCGGCAGCGTCACCCACTGCACGTGCCAGTGTACTCTTTCCGCATTGGCGGGGGCCATGCACCAGAACAACCGGGCTATCTGCCAATGCTTCAAGCAGACGGGGCCGGATATGGCGAGGATAGAGAGAGGAGTTTGTCATGCGGATGAATGTAAATTATTTGTCGGCTGATTGAAAGAAATATGTGCGGACAAATGAAAGCAAATGCTATGTCAGGCGCTATGAACCAGGCATCTGCGGTATCATCGGTAAAGAACAAAATAAATCCGTCCTCGCAGCATCGAATTCCGGAGAATTATGATGGTGTCAGGTCTCCACCTGCAATGTCATGGGTGGAGACCTGACACCTATATCTTCCCCTGGTTTGATAAGGGAAGAGAGCTAGTACAGCGTAACAGCTAAAACCACCCCCCCTTAATCCCCCCTTGACAGGGGGGAAGCCTTTAAGCCTCCCCTGTCAAGGGGAGGTTTGGAGGGGTTGGGTGCGAAATAATAGATGGTACGTGGTACTAGTCGGCCTTGCCTTTATTGGTTCTCTTTTTGGGTAATGCATTGCCAGTGCCATCGTGTTCAATTGCAATTACTACGATTGGAAACGTCATAGCTTCTTTAAACTCTTGTTCAATGTAGCGTATGGCGTCGCGGTAACTTGGGGTGCGATCAGGGAGAAATAATTGAAAACGATCAGATGGGACAACTATAGCTCCCACATCAATATGACCTTCTTGCAGACTGTTTCGCAAATGGACTATATCACGGATAAGGAGATCGCTACGGGCAGACACTTGAATTTCAACACCGATTCTTGCCATAAAAGTTGAATTGTAACGTATCCGCTTTACCCAATCCACCCCGCCAGAGGCGGTTTTCACCCAGTCATCTCCGTTGCTAAAGCGGGAATCAAGCTCTTCACGAATGAATGCCGCACCATTGGCATCACGAGTTTCTTCAATTTCGATTGTTGTTTCAAAAATGATTTGCTGAAGCTCCAGAAATAGATCGGCGAGGCCGAGACGGCAAACTTTCTCTCGTGCTCCTCCGTAAAATTTCATCGCAGTAATCTTCATTAAAAAGATCCCTCCAGTTGTATTGTGGTTCATGACGGACAGAAACAGGAAAAGATTCGGTCAGTCTGGTTTTAATATGAGCGCAATCAAAAAGCTCAGTTCCAATCCAGTTGCGATGGTGAATTTCTGCGGCCTGATAAGTGGATCCACCACCGCCAAAAGGATCGAAGACAATGTCACCGGGGTTTGTTGAAATGAGTATCGCTCGTTCAGGTATTACAAGCTTCAACTCATTTACTCCCGGTCTGACTTTAAATTTCTTGTGTCGGTTTGGTGAAGTGTCGTCCCAGAAGTCTGATAGGTTTAATCCTTCTGGATTGAGTTTATTCCTGTGTCCTCCATAGTCCTTAATTTCACCACCGCAGTGTCGGCAAGTGGAAACTGGAAGGCGTACTTTATTAAATGTTTTTGGTTCTCCACGGGTAAAATACAGCATGGCATAATGAGCTGGATAAAGTTTTTTGCCCCTGGGAAAAGTGCTTTTCATCGATACTGCAATCCAATGTCTGAAATTAAGGTACTCGCGCATGTATTCACCAAAGCGCAGAGCAAGTTCGGGAGTTGAATATAAGAAAAAAGAACCACCGGTTTTCAGTATCCTGGCGCATTCAAATATCCATTTTTTGCACCAACTGAAATATTCTTCTCGGTTTATTTTGTCGTTGAATCCGTTTTTGTAGTCCTTGCCAATATTGAAAGGTGGGTCAGCAAATACAGTATCTACGGACTCTGGACGCAAATTTTCCAGAATGTGCAGACAATTAGCCTGAAAAAGCACGCCGTGAGCAGTTGTCAAGTAGGGGGTCATATATGTTCCGTTTAGCGTAGAGTTATTTGAACATATCATATTTCAGGGTGATCGGCAGGTTTTTTCGCCCCTCAAGGGCGCTCAATTCTCCTTTTATTATTCGGTGTATAACTCATAATTCACCGGTTCACGCGCGTGCGCGCGTGAACCGGTGATCCTCCCAAAGGGTGTACAGAGATAGTATTCACCTGACAGTGCCCTTGAATGGGTCGTGATTTACGCTGCCAGTTTGTAGTCCTCAGTATCTGAATCGTCGTTCTTTGGCAAGCCGTCTATGAAAACCGTGTATGGCGTCCTGCCAAGCATGTTTCTGCCTTGGTGTGGGCGGTCGTAGTTGTAAGTCTTGAGATAGGTGTCCAGATCGGTCTGCATCTCGTCCAACGACTCGTACCACTTGGTGCGGCCCATTACCCGGAAGTGTTCGTCAAGCAAGGTTCTGTGCAGCCGTTCGACAAAGCCATTGCTCTGCGGACGTCTGACCTTGGTGGTGCGGTGCTCGATCTCTTCAAGCTGTAGGAACAGCTCGTAGGGATGATTGTCCGGCCTGCCGCAGAACTCCCTGCCATTATCCGAGAGGATGGTGCTGATCCGGGCGTCATGTTCTTCAAAGAACGGCAGTACGTCTTCATTAAGCACATGCACGGCAGTGACCGGCAGCTTATTGGTGTAGAGCTTGCCCCAGGCGTAGCGTGAGTAGCAATCAATGACCGATTGCAGGTAGACTTTGCCGACGCCTTTCAGAGTGCCGACAAAGAAGGTGTCCACTGCTACGAGATCGCCGGTGTGGCTGGTTTCGATGTGGCGCTCCCTGAACTCCGGGCTGAAACGTTCCAAGGCCCTGATCTGCTCATCTGACAGTTCGAAGGCTTGTTCCCGGACGCTCTTTTCAAGTCGCAGCATCCGTTCCTGTTTGGTCAGCAGGTTGTGCCTGCTCCAGACTCCGCGAACGCCTCCTGAGCTAACCTGGGTACCTTTAAGAGCTAACTCGTTGGCAACCCGTAGCGGGCCATGACCGGGATGAGCCAGGCAGTGTTCAAGAATCGCCTGCTCTACAGATTCATCGACTCGGTTAGGATGCGGGCCTCTGGCTCCGGGCATCCGATCAACCAGACCGGCTGAACCGTAGGTCTGATAGTTTCGACGGATTTCATAGAACTGCTGCCGCGAATAACCCATGAGCTTGCAGGCTTTGCTGACATTCGAAAGATCGGCGGCCAACTCTAGCAAACTGAGCTTTCTTCGTGATACTTTCTCGGCGGTGGTCATACTGTTCTCCTTGATGGAAAGATTTAGTCTGAGCAACTTCATCTTTTACCATTCAAGGGCAGTATGGCCACCAACTGAAAATGGCCAACTGTCAGGTGAATACCATCACACTACACAAAGGGAACATTTATTCCGTGCCAATAGTTCCGGCCTGCCCCCAGGGAAGTATCCGGGTTGTACCGGAGTCAAATCGCTGATCCCCGCCGTAGATCAGCCATGAGATCTGCTCCGTGTTGCCGGAAAGATGCACCCATTTCCTGAGGTTGTCCGTAAAATCAGCCGCAACGGTTGTGCCGGATTTGATCTCCACCGGCATCAGGCGCTCCCCCTCTTCCAGGAGCAGGTCAACCTCCAGCCCCCTGCTGTCGCGCCAGAAATACAGATTGGACGGCCTGCCGTCGTTCCAACGCTGCTTGAGAAACTCCGCTACCATCAAGGTTTCGAACAGATTGCCCCGTTGAGCATGAAACGCCATATCCTCCGGCTTGTGTATGCCCAGCAGCCAGGCTGCCAGCCCCGCATCGCAAAAATAGAGTTTGGGCGATTTGACCAGACGCTTGTTGAAGTTGCGGTGGTGAGGACGCAGCAGATGGATGATGTAGCTGGCCTCCAGCACCGCAATCCAGGCTGCCGCGGTGTTGTGGGTGATGCCGCAATCGGCGGCCAGTGAGGAGAGGTTCAGTAACTGGCCGGTACGGGCGGCGCACATCCGCAGGAAACGCTGGAAGGTGGAGAGGTCACGCACATTGATCAGTTGCCGCACATCACGCTCAACATAGGTGGCGACATACCCGGCAAACCAGTCGCCGGGCAGCAGGTCACGGTCATGCAGGGCCGGATAGCCCCCTGTGAACAGCAGTTCATCAAGGGTGGCGGGCAGCAGGGAAGCATCGGCAAGTTCGTTGATACCGAGGGGAAGCAACTGCACCATGCCCACCCGTCCGGCCAGTGACTGGCTGATACCGGCGAGCAGACCAAACTGCTGTGATCCGGTCAGAACGAACATACCGGGACGCAGATTGGCGTCAACATGGGTTTGCAGGTAGGAAAACAGGTGAGGGGCGCGCTGCACCTCATCAAGTATGGCGCCATCGGGATATCCGGCAAGCAGCCGACGCGGGTCGGACTCGGCAATGACGCGGACATCCGGGTCTTCCAGTGAGAGATACGGTTTATCGGGAAAGGTTGCCCTGGCAAGGGTGGTCTTGCCGGACTGCCGCGGGCCGGTTATGGCTATAACCGGAAATCCATGGGCAAGGCGCTGCACTGTTTGTTCTGATTTTCTCTTTATCATGTCGGCAGGTTATGGCCATTTGCACAAATTGTCAATTCAATTTATAATTTGTGCAAATTCGCAGAATCACAACGATCCGGTCAACATCAACGAAGCAGTACCATGCACCACCAGCTTGCCGTGCTGATTGGTTACCTCCACCCGTACACTGGCGGTGCGGCGGCCGATATGCAGCAGTTCTGAACGGGCGGTAAGACGATCTCCCACGCCGGCTGGGCGGACATAGACAACGTTCAGGCTGGTGGTGGTGCAGGGGGTGGCGGAGGGGAGCAACGGGCGGGGAAAGAATGCGGCAGTATCCACCAGGGTGGCCAGCAGGCCGCCGTGGGCGCCGCCGAAGTAGTTGCGGTGGCGGTCATCCACCGTCACCTCCATCACGGCATGGCGGTCGCCGATCTCGACAAGCCTGATCCCCAGGGTCTGCAACAGGGGGATGGCGCTGGCGGTTTCCAGGGTGGCAGGTTCAATGCTCATGGCTGCTCCGTATCATGTGCAGGATGGTCTCCACCGGCGGACGGTCGGCTGGTCCGGTGCCCACATGGTGCAGGCGGACGATGCCCTCCGGGTCGATCAGCACATCGCCGCCCCGCTGGTGGATGTCGTTGGTGGGGCGGTGCAGTTTCTGTCCCTTCAGCAGTTCCCTGAAATAGACCCGCCAGTTTTCCGGCCCCCACAAATCCCAGAACGAGGCATGCAGCATATCGTAGGCATGGTACACTTCCCGGCCTGCATCAATCAGCAACGGCCAGTTGAGGCCGGTCTCCGCAACGTAGGAACGGGCAAAGAAATCATGCTCAAAGGTGACGATCACCACCTTGACCCTCAGGCTGTCCAGTTCTGATTCATGATCACGCAACTGCGTGATGTGCGCCCGGCAGGGCAGTCAGCCCAGGTGCCGGTGGAACATCAGCAGCAGCCAGCTTCCCCGGTACTCTTCCAGGCAATGTGCATGCCCCGTCGTGTCGTTCAAGGAAAAGGGAACGGCCGGCTGTCCGCTCAAATTTTTCATGGCACCCTCCGTGTAATCGCTTCAGCGCCTCGTCCCGTCGGACGCCGCTGGCCGCCACAACCGTCACGACAGTGGGCTGTGCTCGTCGCAGTAGACGGCAAAGTGCCGTTCGTACTCCCGCAGGGCGGTACGGGCGGCAATGGGCACCCCCTTGGCGAAGCAGTCCAGGATGACGATGGCATTCACGGCGGCATCCTTGTCGCTGGCCGCGCGCAACCGCTCGGCAAAGCTCTTGTTGACTATCCTGATCCGGTCGTAAATCTGTTGCAGCCCTTCCAGGGACCAGTCGGGGGCCTGTCCTTTCCTTGCCCTGAAATACTGGGCCATCAGGTACATGGAGACCGTCCGGAACTCGGTCTCTTTCATGGAGGCAAAGGGGAGGTGAAAACGGACCATCGGTCTCAACGGGTTCATCACCGGACAGCCGGCACTCACCATGATGATGCCCATCAGCGGCCCCAGACCGCTTTGCAGCGAGGCATCCTTGAAGTAGCCGCGCTGGCTGTCGCTCACCTCGATCCGGACCTTCTCGGAAGAGAGGCGGTCCTTGAAAAGCTCGACGATCCGCGTCAGGTGGACGGCAACGGGACAGTAGGGATGCGTTGCGGGATTCAGGGGACAGACGCGACACTGCCGGAAGCTGATGTCGGTCCAGAAGGGGGGAGAAACGTCCCCTTCCGGAATCAGGGCCAGGGTATCCCCGTCCAGCCGAAGCAGCACCTCCCGTACCTCACCATTTTCAAAGCGGAAACAATAGGTGATTGCAAGCATCGCGGACATGCCGTCTCCTTGTTATGAAACCGCCGGGGCAAACCCCCGGCGCATGGTGTTTTCCGTCACCACCCGCTGGTCCATGAAGTGCGCTAGGTACTCAGGCCCGCCCGCCTTGGTGCCCAGACCGGACAGACCGGCGCCGCCAAAGGGCTGGCGGCCCACCATGGCGCCGGTTATGGCGCGGTTCAGGTACAGGTTGCCGACCCGGAATTCCCGCCCGGCGCGGGCGATATGCTCCGGGGAGCGGCTGAAAAGTCCGCCGGTGAGGGCAAAGGGAACGGCATTGGCCCAGGCCAGGGCCTGATCGAAATCCGCCGCCCGCAGCACCGCCAGCACCGGCCCGAAAATCTCCTCCCGGGCCAGCCGGTGTTCCGGCCTGATGCCGCCGAAAATGGCCAGGGGCACCCAGTACCCTTCCCCCTCCGGGACCGGGCTTTCATAGAGTAGGCGGCCCTCTTCACGGCCAACGGCAAGGTACTCCAGAATCTTGCGTTGCGCCGCCTCGTCGGCCACCGCCCCCATGGCATGGGCCGGTGATTCCGCCGGACCCAGTCGCCAGGTGCGGGCCGTCTCCACCAGGCGCTCCACAAAGCGGTCATGGATGGCCTCCAGAACGATCACCCGGGAACAGGCCGAGCATTTCTGCCCCTGGAAGCCGAAGGCCGAGGCCAGCACCTGCGGCACCGCTTCGTCCAGGTCGGCGTCATCGTCGATGATGACGGCGTTCTTGCCCCCCAGCTCCGCGATCACCCGCTTGAACTGCCGCTGGCCGGGATGGAGCGGGGCGGCCCGCCGGACGATGCGCTGCCCCACTTCCAGGGAACCGGTAAAGGCGATCAGGGCCACTGCGGGATGGTCCACCAGCAGGTCGCCGATCTCGCTGCCCCGCCCCGGCACGAAATTGAGCACGCCGTCGGGAATGCCGGCAGCCGTGAACAGCTCCACCAGCCGCCGCCCGATGACTCCGGTCAGCCCGGAGGGCTTGAACAGCACCGTATTGCCGGTGACCAGGGCCGCGGACACCATGCCGCAGGCAATGGCCAGGGGGAAGTTCCAGGGAGCGATCACCACGGCAACGCCGCGCCCCTCCCGATACAGACGGTTCTCCTCCCCCGGCACGACTCCCACTGCACAGGGCACGGCCAGACGGCACATTTCGGCAGCGTAATACTCCAGAAAGTCGATGGCCTCGGCCACATCGGCATGGGCCTGGTCCCACTGCTTGCCGATCTCCAGCACCTGCAGGGCCGCCTGCTCATAGATCTGCTCCCGCACCAGCGCGGCCACCCGCCGCAGGCAGCCGGCCCGCTCCGCCGCCGGCGCGGCCCGCCAGGCGGGGAAGGCGGCAGCGGCGGCGGCAACGGCCTGTTCAACCTCGGCGCTTCCGGCCTGGCAGACCTGACCCAGAATCTCCGAGGGACGGTTGGGATTGCGGCTGGCAAGACGGTCCGTTGTCGCCACGTCCCGGCCGTTGATGAAAAGCGGCACAATCTGCCCTGAGCGGCTGCGGGCCGTGGCGATGGCCGCGGGAAAGGCCTCCCTCACCTCGCTGCGGGTGAAATCAACGGCCGGTTCGTTGCGAAATTCCTCGGCAAAGGCCTCCATAACCGACGCCGGCTGCCCCGCATGCTCCGCCGGATCGTGCAGCAGCCGCGCCACGTCTGCCTGATCCTTGAAGGTCAGCCGCAGGAACGATTCATTGGCCGTGTTCTCCAGCAGGCGCCGCACCAGATAGCCCATCCCCGGCACCAGCTCGCCGTAGGGGCAGTACAGGCGCACCCGCCCGGCCTCGGCACGGATGCCGCGCCGCACCGGCTCGGCCATGCCGTAGAGCATCTGGAACTCGTAGCGGGATTCCGGCACCCGAAGGCTCCTGGCCGTCTCCAGCACGGCGGCGATGCTGCGGATGTTGTGGGAAGCGCAGGCCAGGTGACAGATGGGGTGGTGCTTCAGGATGACGGCGGCCATCCGCTCAAAGGCGGCGTCGCTGTCGGCCTTCACCGTGCGCACCGGCACCGGCCAGCCCAGCTGCTGCGCCCTGACCGTCTCGTAATCCCAGTAGGCCCCCTTGACCAGGCGGACGGCAATGGGGGTGCGCTGTTCCTCCGCCCAGGCCAGCAGTCCGGCCAGATCGTCTTCGCTGTCCCGCAGGTAGGCTTGCAGGGCGATGCCGATATGCGGGTAGTCGCGGAATTCTGCTCTCAGGCGGCGATAGACCTCCAGGGTGATCCCCTTGAAGCGGTGCGACTCCATGTCGATGCAGAGAAAGGCCCCGGCCCGGACGACCTGCTGCGCCAGGATGCGCAGCGGCGCCAGGATGCCGCTGACCGAGCCCTCGAAATCCATGGGGTTGGCCAGGGGAAAGAAGGCGGTGGGCTTCACCGCCAGGTGAACCGGCGGCGCCTCTTCCAGGCCGGGCAGCGTTGTCCAGCGGCTTTGTTCAGCGCTCAGCAGCTCCAGCAGTTGCAGATAGGTGGTCAGGTACTGCTCCGCCTCGGCATGGGAGAGGGTCGCCTCCCCCAGCACGTCCAGGGCAACGGCAAACCCTGCCCGGTTCAGTGCTGCCAGCCGGTCCGACAGCTCGTCCGGACGTTCGGCCAGGATGAACTGCCGGGCCATCTCGCGGATATTGGCGGAGATGGCCCGGGCCAGCAGCGCTCCCCCCACGGAGCCCAGCATGCCGGCCATACGCGCGCCGCGTGCCAGCACCGGCGGCAACTCCTGCCCGTCACCGAAATACTGGCGGATATGGTCCGTAATCTGTGCATGGCTCGTCAGTACCGGAAAGACATCCACAAAGCGCAGCAGGCTGGTCTTGAAGCCGGTGTTGCCCAGGCACCATTCCATCACCCTGCCGGTCCAGGTGGCGCTGTTGAAGAGCGCCGGTTTTTCATCGGCAATAGCGGCAAACAGCGCGCTGCCCCGTTCGATGATCCGTCTGTTCAGGTCGTTTTCAGCCATGGTTTCCTCACCGCGCCGTCACAGAATCCGCTTGCCGAACAACGAGGCCGCCAGCTCCGCCGCCAGTTGAGCGGTGCGGTTGTGCCGGTCCAGAATCGGGTTGATCTCCACGATATCCATGCTGCGGCAGCAGCCGCAATCGGCAATGATCTCCATGGCCAGCTGGGCCTCGCGGCAGGTCAGCCCCCCCGGCGACGGGGTGCCGACGCCGGGGCCGTCCTGGGGATCGATGCAGTCCATGTCCAGGCTCACATGGAGGCTGTCGTGGTGTTCCAGCCGGTCCAGGGCCTCGCGCAGCACCGCGCCGATCCCCCGTTCGTCGATGTCGCGCATGGTGTAGATCGTCACGCCGCTGGCACGCAGCCGTTCCCGCTCCCCGGAATCAAGGTCACGGATGCCGATCAGCACCACATCCTCCGGCTTCAGCAGGGGGCCGGGGCGGCCGATGGCGGTCAGCTCCGGGTAGCCTTCCCCCAGCAGCGCTGCCAGGGCCATGCCGTGGATATTACCGCTCAGGGTAGTTTCCGGCGTGTTGAAATCGGCATGGGCATCGATCCAGAGCACCCCGCGCGGCGCTTCGTGGGTTACCCCACCGATGGAACCGATGGCCAGGCTGTGATCACCCCCCAGGAATAGCGGCGTCTCGTTGGCGGCAACCGCCCGTCGGGCCGCCCCGTACGTCAGGCGGCAGGCTTCCGCCACGGAAGGAAGATAGTGTTGCTCCGCCTCGGCCGCCACGGTTTCCCGCACCGCCACCTCCAGGTTGCCGCTGTCGCAGACCCGGTGTCCCAACCCTTCCAGCTTGGCGGCAAGTCCGGCGTAGCGCAGGGCCGCCGGACCCATGTCCACTCCCCGCTTGCTCTGCCCCAGGTCCACCGGCATGCCGATGATGCGGATATCCCTGCCCATCGCTCCCCCCCGGTCAGCACAGATTATGGCGCAGGTTCACCACGAAATCCTGCACATTGGTCAGAATCGGCGCCGCCTGCAGCGAACCCCGGTTGGCCAGCTTGTCCACGCTGAACTCGCTCATGTCCACCACGTAAAAAAAGACCGGCCGCACCGTTCCGGCGGCATCAACCTGATACCCCGGCAGCATGTTGCCGAAGGCGATGCTGTGCAGTTGCGTAGCCAGGGCGACCACGGTGGTGGCCCGTCGGGCATGGACCCGCATGGCGTCCTGAGCCGCGCAGGCATCGGCGATCACGCCGGGCAACGGCCCGTCGTCGCGGATCGAGCCGGCCAGCACCCAGGGCACCTGCTGCCGCTCGCAGGCAGCCATGATGCCGTCGCTGATTCCCAGCTCCCGGATGGCGACGGCCAGGGAACCGCAGCGCCGCACCCGGTTGATGGTGTCCAGATGGTTGCAATGCCCCCCCGGCCGCAGCTCCCGCGTATAGATATCCTGACCCAGGCCGGTGCGAAAAAGGGCCGCCTCCAGATCGTGGGTGGCCAGGGCGTTGCCGGCCAGCAGGGCGTGGCAATAGCCCGCCTCTACCAGCGCCGCCATGGCGTCGCGGCTGTCGCGGTCAAAGGCCACCGCCGGCCCCAGCACCCAGACGATATGCCCCTGCTGCCGATCATGGCGCAGCAGGTCGTACAGCAGATCATAGGATCGTGAATAGGGGGTCTCGCGGCTGTTGCGGGTGCGGAAGGCAAACTCGTCGGCAGGAGCGCCGGCCGGCACGGCAAATCCGTCGGCATGGACATACACCCCCTCTTCGCCGCGGCCGGTCCTGGCAAGCACCACCGGATCGCCCCGCCGCACCGCGCGGGGTTCCACCACCCGCAGCTCATCGCCCCGCAGCAGGTAGACGCCGTCCATGCGCCCCTCCCTGGCCAGCAGCCAGCGGCCATCCCCCAGGTGCAGATACTCGGGAAGATTTGATGTTGCGTGGAATCGTTCGGGCAGGACACCGTCGGCAGGGGCCGGCGCGGTTTGCGCCTGCGGGGCATCGGCCAGGGGCGACCGGGTGAAGTCAGGGGGCGTGTAGGGGGGGAACAGCTCCATCAGATTTCCTCCGGAAAGCCGGCATGCATCTGGTGCCGGTCACGGCATTCTTCGGTTCCGTGCTGACGGCATGGCAGCTTGCGGTAGTATAGCCCGCTTTCCCGGCGATGCAACAGCTCAGCCCGCAGCCGGCGTCCAACAGCCGCCGGACCGGCACGGCGACGGCCATGGCGGCGCGGGTGATCAACTTCACGGCCAGGGAGCGTCCAGCGTGGCGCGTTGCCCGGCCTCCAGGTTTGAGCACCGCTGCCCATCGGCATCGAACCGTTCTCGATTTCCTCCGCCGTCGATTGCTCCGCGCAGTTCATTTTCTGCACGCCTGCCCCTCCTTCCTGCCGGTGAACACGCCGATCGGCACCGTGTAGCGCACCCCGTCGTCGCCATGGCGGGCATTGATTCCCAGGGCGTCGATACCGATGTCGGCCGTAACCATCTCTCGCAACAGCTCCCGACCGCCGGGTGCCGGAAAGGAGGCGGCAAGCTGCGCCTCCAGCCCCAGCTCCACCCCGTAGTCGGCCTGCCGGCAGTCGGTCAGACCGCTGTTCAGAAACAGAGCGGCGAATTCCGCCGTGGTCAGGGCATGGGTGTGGGACGGGTCCCGGATCAGTTCCAGGCGATCATAGGCGGCAACCTTCGCCGGGTCCATGGCAACGTCCGCCACCAGCACCCGGCCGCCGGGACGACAGACCCGGACCATCTCCGCCAGCACCCGGCCGGGCTCATGAAAATGGTGAAAACTGTAGCGGGTGATCACCAGTGAAAAGCTGTTGTCCGGCCAGGGGAGCGGCAGCGCATCCCCCACCACCCAGTCCAGGTTATCCAGCCCCTGCTCCTGTTGCCGCTTGCGGGCCTGTTCGATCATGGCCGGGGTGATGTCGATGCCGGTGACCCGGCCGGCACGGGGCGCAACGACACAGGCCACCAGTCCCGGCCCGCAGGCCACATCCAGCACGGTGTCGCTCCGGTCCGGCTGTGCCATCTGCAGCAGCAGGTCCAGGGCATCCAGGTGCCCCGGCAGCTTGGCAAAGGGAATGGCCTGACGGGTGAATTGATCAACAATCTGCTCCTGATGGCTGCGGCTCATGGTTGCCTCCTTCGTACTAAGGTAAGGAAACTATACCTTGCCGCCACATGGCAATCTTTCTATAGTATGCCAATGACTATCGCAAAACTGACACGACTGGCGCCGGTGGAGTTGGGGTTCCGACTGGAGGCCGAGCTGCCGGTCATCCCCCTGGCCCTGGAGGTGAGCCCGCAGCAGCTGCAGGCCCGGCAGGTGGGCTGCGCCGCGGCGCATGCCCACCCGCGGGGACAGCTCATCTACGCCAGCAGCGGCGTGATGCGGGTTATCTGCGGCCGGGACATCTGGGTGGTCCCCCCATCCCAGGCGGTCTGGGTGCCGCCTGACCAGGAGCACGAGGTCTATTTTCCGGGGGATGTGGCCCTGCGTAACCTGTTCATCGACCCCACCGCCACGGCGGGGCTGCCGCTGCGTTGTGCCGTGCTGAAGGTGTCGCCGCTCTTGCGGGAGCTGATTCTCAGGGCGGTATGGATCGGCGAGGCGTACCGGCCGGGGGACGAGGGATGGCGGCTGATGCAGGTGCTGCTGGACGAACTGCGCCGGGCCGAGGAAACGCCGCTGCATCTGCCCATGGCACGGGATGAGCGGGTGATGCGGGTGATCGAGGCGCTGCTGGAACGCCCGGAAGACACCCGCAGCCTCGATGACTGGGGCCTGCTGGCCGGTGCCAGCGGCCGCACCCTGGCACGGCTTTTTGCAACGGAAACCGGGCTGACCTTCGGGGCCTGGCGCAAGCGGCTGTTACTGCAAGAAGCGGTCAAGCGGCTGGACCGGGGACAGCAGGTGACCCGCGTCGCCTTTGACCTGGGCTACCAGAGCCTGAGCGCCTTTATCGAAATGTTCCGCAGGGAGTTGGGGGCATCGCCGCGGCAGTATGCGCGGCAACGGGGAGGGACGTCTCACGCAATCCGGGCCGGCCAGGACGGCATGCGCTACGCTGCTGAACACCTGCGGACCGTTGCTGGAGCGAATGCATGCTGAGGCTATCTGCGGGCCTTGCCCGAAATGCTGTCGATGGAGATCCTGAAGGTTCTGGTCCTGTCGCCCATGGCAGCGATGTAACGACTCCCCTCGTCGAGAAACTGCGGCGAGTATTTTGCCACCAGCCCCTCCAAGGCGCGTTGTTTCTCTTCGGCAAAGACCTCGTCCGCCCTGCCGGTAACAATGACGCTCTCGTACCGGGTGGCAAACTGGGACGGCAGCAGTTCGGTGGCCCCCACCACACAGAACGAGACCCTGCTGTTGGCGGCCATATTCCGCACCTTGTGCCCCTCAAGTGCGCAGTGGATATACACGGCATTCTCCAGCACGCAGTAACTGAGCGGCAGGCCGTAGGGCCGGCCCTCGGCATCGGCGGTGGAGAGCACGCCGTACTCTCCCCGCTCCAGCAGTTCCCTCGCTTCAGCTTCCGTCATGCCCCGATCCGTGCGGCGCAGTTCCAAGCCCATTGCCACCCTCCTCCGTGTTCCTGCTATACCGGTTCCAGTTCAAGGATGCTATCAAGGCGGCGAGGAATCCGGCGACGCCGGCGTACACGCAGTACGCCAAAGGAGCCGGAGACGAGCCAACGAAGATAGGGCCTTGAAATGGAATTGGTATTACGCCCCGACGCCGGCTTCGTCGCCGGCCAGCCGGGTTCCCAGCTCATATGCCCGTTGGCAGTCCACGGGGAACGCCTCACTGCGCCGCTTCGCCTTGTGCGTCGGATCGAAGCTCTCGATCACGACCTTCGAGTAGTCGTCGACCTGGCAGGTGTCGAAGGCGTAGAGCGACTCCGCCGAACCGAGAAGCAACTGCGCGTAGCGCTCGTTGGACTTGAAAAGGTAGTCGTAGCCGAACTCTTTGCTGCGCTCTTCCGGGACGTTCATGGCGTAGATAAAGGCAGCCCTGATTTTCCGGGGAAACAGGGTACCGTAGGGGATAGTGTAGGTCAGGTACGGGAACAGCAGCCGCTCCATGAAACTGCGGGTTTCGCCGGTGACTGAACCGAAATAGATCGGCGAGCCGATCACCAGGGCATCGGCTGCGGCTATTTTGTCCAGCACCGGGGTGAGCCCATCCTCAAGGACGCACCTGCCGTAGCTCGCGCCACCCCTGAGCTTGCAGGCAAAACAGCTTTTACACCCCTTGAAACTGAGATCGTACAGATGGAACAGCTGGGTTGACGCCCCCCGGGTCGCGGCCCCTTCAAGGGCCTTTTCCACCAGCGTTGCCGTGTTCCACTGTTTCCGGGGACTGCCGTTGATGCCGATAACGTTCATCTGTCTCCTCCGCTGACCAGGGGCGTGCCTGGCGTCTGTCCGTGCGGTCCGCCGATTACGCCAGAGTTCCCTTGTTCGGGATATGCGATCAATTGGACAATCTGTCAAGCCGTATGCTACAAAAATAATATGAAACCGCTGTATCATCCATCAATTAACGACATTACGGTCGAAGGACTGCTTCACGCCCTCTCCGATCCGGTGCGGGTTCAGATTTACGTGGAGATCGCCCGCTCCGAATGCCCGAGAACCTGCTCGAACTTCCTTCAGCTGGATAACCGGACCCTGCCGAAATCGACCCTGTCCCAGCATTTCAGAATTCTGCGGGAGGCCGGCCTGATCCGCAGCGAGCGCAAGGGGGTTGAAATGCACAACACAACCCGCTGCCAGGAGCTGAAGGAGCGCTTCGGCACCATGCTCAGTGCCATCATCGACGCCTACCGGCAGCAGTTCGAGCGGGAACGGACCGCCCGCCCCCCCGCTCTGATTCCTCGTCCCCTCCGGACGGCTCACCTGTAAACACGGGCCACTTCCGCCGCGCTTCCCGCTGTGTACCGGATTCAGGCAGACATGCTTCAGGATGCTGTGGTGCGCAGCGCGGACAACAAGCCACGCAGAGGCGGATGCGAGGGAGCCGGTCAGCGCAACAGCCAGATGGTAACCGGCAGGGTGACGAAGGCGAGACAGGTCTGCACGGTAATGATGGTGGCCATGCTGTCGTGGTCGCCCCCCATCTGGCGGGAGAGGATATAGGCCGACGGCGCGGTGGGAACACTGAAGAGCAGAAGCGCCGCTCCGGCCGCCATGCCGGACAACCCCAACGTCCCGGCCAGGTGCCAGGCGATCAGCGGCTTGCAGAGAAACTGCACCGCGCTGCTCACCGCCACCGGCTGCCAGTGCAGCCCCAGGTTGCCGGTCCGGTAGGCGGCACCCACCGCCATCAGCCCCACCGGGAAGGCCGCCTTCCCCACCAGCGCCAGCAGGCCATCGACAGACACCGGCAGTTTCAGTCCCAGCAGGTTCACCCCCACGCCGATCACGCAGCCGAGGATGAGCGGGTTTCGCGTCAGATCAACGGCCAGTTGCCGCAGGCTGACGCCGGTGCCGTTGCTGACGGCCAGCGAAAACACCGACACGCACAGCACATTGACCAGGACGATCATGCAACCGGCCCCCAGGGCCGCCAGCAGCAGGCCGTCCCTGCCGTAGAGGTTCTCCGCCAGGGCCAGGGCCACAAAGGTGTTGAAGCGGACCGCCCCCTGGAAGAGCGAGGTGAAGGCGGGGCCGCCCATGTGCCGGTTGGCCAGCCACCAGAGCGTCACCAGCACGGCACTGGCCACAACCGCCCCGCCCACGGTCAGCACCAGTTCCCGCCAGGGGAGATCGTTGATCTGCTTGCCCGCCAGGTTGTGGATCAGCATCGCCGGCATCAGCAGGAAGTAGGTGAGTTTTTCGGCAGCGGGCCAGAAGGGATCGGGCAGGAACTGGCTGCGCCGGATGGCGAAACCGATCAGGATCAGGGCCAGTACGGGGAACAGGGCGTCATGTATGCTTGTCATCGCGCTCTCCTTATGATGCTGAGGATAGCACGGCCAATACATAAAAAATAATTGATAATATTTACACTAAACTCAATATTTAATTAAGCATTTACACTCCCGGCGCAGCTCTTCCAGGACCGGCTCCGTCAAGGCATGGCGGGGATGGCGCTGCTTTTGGTACATCCCCATCCGCCGGATCAACTGCGGCGCGCCGAAGCCGATCAGGCCGAAATCCTTCCGGGCCTGCACCAGACGCTTCCTGTTCAGCGGCACCACGGCAATGCCCAGCCCCTGCTTCACCAGACTGAGGGTCGCCTCCAGGGAATCCACCTCCATCACGTCGCGGGGCTGGATTCCCTGGGCGATCAGGCGGCTGTTCACCATGGCCCCGGCCCAGGCGGTCTTGTCGAAGCGCACAAAGGGAAACCTGCCGAACAGCTCGTCCGTCGTACTGGTTTCGCTCCCCCTGGGCGCGGCCACAAAGAACGGCTCCTCATCATAGACCGACCATTCGCAGCGGGGCGGCACGGCATAGGGCGGTTCGGTGGTCAGGGCCGCATCCAGCTCGCCATCCTCCACCTTGCGGAACAGCTCGGCGGACAGGCCGGACACGAGCCGCACCTGCAGATGCTCGTAGCGCTTCCGCAGCCGCCCCAGCACCGGCGGAAGGGGACCGGTCAGCACCGTGGGCACCACCCCCAGGGTCAGCACCCCGCCGATCCGGCCATTGGCGGGAACCAGTTCCTCCCTGATGCCGTCGTAGATGGCCAGAATCTCCTCGGCCCGCTCCACCACCAGCCTGCCGCTGGCGTTCAGCCGGGGGCTGCGGCCGGACCGCTCGAACAGCGGCACACCCAGCTCTTCTTCCAGATTCTTGATCTGCAGGCTGACGGCGGACTGGGTCAGCCCCAGATGCTCGGCAGCCTTGGCAAAACTGCCTTGAGCGGCAATGGCGACAAGGATGTGCAGGTTACGCAGGGACATGGTCGGGCTCGTGTTGGTTGGTTGGGGTGGGGAGCAACGGGGCCGGTGTATTTACCTAGTTATGCCGCGTCCTCTCCGGGTTCATTGGGGGAATTATGCTAAGGATACGCCAGCAACGCCTTTGCCGCTTCCTCAGCCTGCCGCAGGGTATGCCCCGGCACCGCAGACGTCGCTGACAGCGACGCCTCAACTGTTCCCCAGCAGGCGGACCTCGCTTCGGGGAACCGGGATGGTGATGCCGCGGTTGCGGAAGGTCTCCAGCAGCACTGTGTTCAACTCGCTGATGGCCGCCCCATAATCGGACACATTCACCCAGGGTCGTACGCCGATGGCGACCGAAGATTCGGCCAGTGCCGCCACCTGGACAAACGGTGCCGGCTCGCTGCGCACGCGTGGATTGGCTTTCAGTACCTCATCCACTGCTGCAAGCGCCTGACAGAGATCAGTATCGTAGGCAACACGCACCGTTAGATTGACCTGCCGGATCGTACCGTAGTTGTGCAGTATTTCACCGGCAATTTTCCGGTTGGGTATCACCACCAGCGACCGGTCGGGATGGCTCAGGGTGGTGCTGAACAACGTGATGGTTTCCACTTCGCCTTCTTCGCCGGCAATGGAAATATATTCTCCCACCCGGTACGGCCGGGTGAAAATGATCGTCAGTCCCGCAGCCAGGTTGGACAGGACGCCCTGCATGGCCAGCGCAATGCCTGCGCCCGCCACTCCCAGACCGGCGATCAGCGGCAGCAGATCGACGCCCAGGTTTTGCAGGGCCATGATCAGAAAGAGGATCAGCACCAGCATGCGGACAATGCGCACCAGCAGCTGCCGAATGGTGATGTCCAGCGCGAGCCGGATGAAAACGGTGTCCAGCATATGTCCGGCCCAGCGCCCGACATAGTGGCCTGCTGCCAGCACCAGCACAGCTACCAGCAATCGCGGACCAAACTGGACGGCAAGCTCAACCACCTTGCCCTGCGCCTGACTGAGCGCATCAAACTGTCCCTGCATGGAAAAATCGCTTGTCGCCATCTGCCTGTCCTCCTCCCATGTAGTATGACACATTAGAGCCGCAGTGCGGCCGCACAGGGAGCACCCCGCGCCCTCTGTACCGCAGCTACTCCGGCACCTTGTCCACCGAGAAAAACGCCCACAGGAAGAGACCGGCAAAGGCCAGATCAAGCGCCGCAAAACCGGCGGTGATGGCAGGCACCCGGCCCTGCAGGTACAGCACGAACACCGCAACCACAAAGAGCATCTTCTCCACGGCAGCAGGAATCATCAACAAACGATAGCGCACGACATCCCGGGAGATGACCAGAAAGACCAGTTGCCAGGCAAGCGCGGTGCCGATAAATCCGTAGAAGTGTTCGGGATGGGTGATGGCCGGTGGAAAATCCTGTCCTATTTTCTCTTCAAGAAAGTACTGCGGCAGCAGGACGATAATGCCATAGATACCGGCCCACAGAAACAGGCGGCTGGCAAACGCACGGGTCATGGCAACAACTCCTCTCATGGTACTGATTGGTTGCGATCTTTACACCCCATAATGGGCAAAACCCCTGACAACCTTGCCGTCCGGACCGAAATGAAATACCTCGGCAGCAAGACGGCCCTGTGCCCCGTGATAGCAGAGGGTAATACTGTTGACGCCGGCAAGCACGCTGATCAGCTCGAAGCGGAGGTCCGGCAACAGTTGCAGCGCCCTGGCCCAGTACGCCCCCACCGCCTCTCTGCCCCGCAGGATGCCGGAAGGTTCACCGGCGATCCGGGCGATCACCGGTGAACTCATCTCGAAGTCGGCGGCGTAATGGGCAAGGATCCGCTCCAGGTCATGGCTGTTCCATGCCTCGATCCATTCATTGGCAAAAATATGGGCAAACGCCTGGTCGATCATCACAGCTCCTCCCCGCCATGCCTGCCGGCTACTTTTGCATCCAGCTAGCCCTGGTGGCGCGCCTGACACCATCCTCCAGGGTGGCCTGGCTCAGGCTGCCGGCTTCGGCCTGAATACAGATGAAGTACAGGTCTTCATCCCCGGCCTTCCAGCCCCGCTCTCCTTCCGGGGCGACCCGGATCAGGCTTCCCTCCCGAACGGGAAATTCGTCGCCATCAACGTAAAACATGCCGCTGCCGCGCAGCACGATGTACAGCTCCTCGTTCTTCTGGTGGCTGTGAATGAACGGCATCGCCTTGCCCGCCGGCAGGCGGTTGAGGGAGACTTCGCAGCCGGTGAGGCCCAGCTCCCTGCCGATGAAGTATTTGCCGTGAAACCCCATGAACTCCTTTTCAAGCAGTGTTTCAAGGGGGCCGACCTGCTCTGTGCTGTAGTTCTTCCGCTGATCTGCCATGACTCGGTTCCTCCGTAGTGGCCGTACTGTTATGCCAGCAACGCCTTTGCCGTTTCCTCAGCCTGCCGCAGGGCATGTTCCGGCACCGCATCGACCGTGCCGGGACCGATGCCGCAAACGCGGATCAGGCTGATCTCGTGAAAGCCCATCCATTTCAAAAACTGCTCGTAGCGGGGGAAAATATCGGCAAACAGCGCTTCATCCGGATGCCCCTGCACCAGCACCACGACCAGCTTCTTGGGCGAAAGGCGGCTTGGCTGCGGATTCGTCATGTAGTCCGGCACCAGAAAGGAATAGGTGCGGTCGATGAACCCTTTCAACTGCGCGGTGACATCGCCGTAATAGACCGGCGAGGCCAGCACCACCGCATCGGCGGCCTGCACCGCCTCCAGCACCTCGCGCAGGTCGTCGTTCAGCACGCACTCGTCGCTGCCCTTCTTGCAGGCGTAGCAGGCCTGGCAACCACGATAGGTGAGGCGGTTCAGCTCAAAGGCGGTTGTCTCGGCGCCAAGACTCTCGGCGCTCTTCAGCAGGTGCCCGGCAATGGTGGCGCTGTTTCCGTTTGTTCTGGGGCTTCCCAGCAGGCTGACGATCTTCATTTACGACTCCTTCGCGGTAATGGTCTTGCCGATCTCCCAGGCGGTGCCCAGATACGCCCCCAGGCCGAAATAGCGGCGATGGCAGGAGTCCCAGACAAAGGGCTGCACCTTGGTGATGTCCGGGTAGCCCTTGTCGCCGATCACCGACTCATCGGCCTTGATATCCACGATCTCCCCCACGAACTGGGTGTGCAGGCCGATCTCCAGGGTGTGCAGCAGGCGGCACTCGATCACCAGCGGCGCCTCGCTCACGTAGGGGGCGTCCACCAGCTCGCTTTTCACCGGGGTCCAGTTGCAGGCGGCAAACTTGTCGATATCGCGGCCGGACACGATCCCGGCAAAATCGGCCGCGGCCACCTGGGCCTGCGAAGGAATGCTGACGGTAAAGGCCTTGCGGGCCTCAATGGCGGCATAGCTGTGGGTGGCCTTGCGCAGCGACACGGTGACGCAGGGCGGGGTTGAGCAGCAGATGCCTCCCCAAGCAATGGTCATGATGTTGGGCTTGTTGTCGGCGTCATAGGTTCCCACCAGCCAGACCGGCGTCGGCATGGCCATGGTCTTTGCTCCCACTGATTGTTTCATCTTCTGTCCCTCCTTTGGGTGATGCCGGCAGTCATTAGACCGGTCGTCTAGTTTTACGGCAAATTTTTTTACCGGAGTGTTGCGCTGAAGAGCACCTGGATGAAATCCTGCAGCGGCTGCGCCGATTTCATCACCTTGGCCCGCAGGATCGCCCCTTCCCAACCGGAAAGGATGAAGGAGGCCAGCGCGTCAACATCAACGTCAGCAGCCAGCTCGTCGCACGCCCGCGCCTCCCGCAGACAACCGGCAAGCATCTGTTTCCAGTCGGCAAACACCTCGTCCAGCCGGGCGCGGAAACGTTCATTCTGGTCGGCCATCTCCTGGCCCAGGTTGCCGATCAGACAGCCCTTGCTGCACTGTTCCTGGCTGAGACGCTCAAGCGAACCATCCAGGAGCCTGCGGATGCGGCCCAGGGGGGAGAGTGCCCTATCCTGCAACAGCGCCAGAATGCGCTGGCCATAATAGTCGGCGGACAGCTCGATCACCGCCAGGCCGAACTCCTCCTTGCTTTTGAAATAGTGATAGAACGATCCCTTGGGCACACCGGCCTCCTTCAGCACCAGGTCGATGCCGGTGGCGGTGTAGCCCTGGCGGGAGATCAGCTCGGTGCCGATCCTGATAATCTCGCTGCGGGTGTCTTTCTTTTCCATGGCGCAGAAACTAGACCGACCGGTCTAATCAGTCAAGTTTTTTTCACGGCCCGCAATTTATCTGTTGACTGCCGATCCCAAAACAAAGCACTACCGTTAAGATTTTTTGACCAGACCGATCATCGCGGCATCAAGACGGGATACGGAGGTACGGATGCAGACACTCGAACAGCTTGTTGCAACCCTGTCCGGCTGGGTCTGGGGCCCGCCCATGCTCTTCCTGCTGGTGGGCACCGGCCTCTACCTGACCGTCATCCTGCGGGGGATGCAGTTCCGGGCGCTTCCCCACGCCCTTCGCCTGATCTGGCACAAGGAACATGCCGGTGACGGCGACATCAGCCACTTTGCCGCACTGATGACCGCCCTGGCGGCAACCGTGGGCATCGGCAACATCGTCGGCGTGGCCACCGCCATCTCCCTGGGCGGCCCCGGCGCGGTCTTCTGGATGTGGATGACCGGACTGGTGGGAATGGCCACCAAGTACGCCGAGGCGGTGCTGGCGGTGAAGTACCGTGAAAAAGGGCCCCACGGCATGCGCGGCGGCCCGATGTACTACCTGGCCAGGGGGGCCAATCTGCCGGTGCTGGGCTGGCTGTTCGCCCTGTTTACCGCCCTGGCCACCTTCGGCATCGGCAACATGACCCAGGCCAATGCCGTGGCCTCCATCTTCAAGGCAACCTTCAACGTCGAACCCTGGGTCACCGGAGTGGTGCTGATGCTGTTCAGCGGACTGGCGATTCTGGGCGGCATCAAATCGATTGCCAAAACCACCTCCGTCATGGTGCCGTTCATGATCTTCGGCTATGTTACCGGCGGACTTGTGGTACTGGCGATGAATGCCGCCGAGATCCCCCACGCCTTTTCCCTGATCTTAACCCACGCCTTCTCGCCGATTGCCGCCACCGGCGGTTTCGCCGGCGCCGCCGTGGCAGCGGCGATGCGCTTCGGTGTCGCCCGCGGCGTCTTCTCCAACGAATCCGGCATGGGGTCGGCCCCCATCGCGGCGGCAGCGGCCCGCACCGGCGACCCGGTCAAGCAGGCCCTGGTCAGCATGACCCAGACCTTTATCGACACCCTGGTGGTCTGCACCATGACCGCCCTGGTGATCCTGACCCACACAGCCTGGACGGAGGGGGTTCCCGCCGGGCAGCTGACCAGCGTCAGCTTCGGCGCCAGCCTGGGACCTGCCGGCGTGCTGCTGGTGGCGCTGGCAACGGCCCTGTTTGCCGCCTCAACCCTGATCGGCTGGAACTACTACGGCGAGAAGGCGATTGAGTACCTTGTCGGACCAAAGGCGATCAAGCCCTACCGGGTGGTCTTTGTCTGCGTGGTGCTGGTGGGGGCGATGATGAAGCTGGAGTTTGTCTGGAACTTCTCGGACCTGATGAACGGCATGATGATCATCCCCAATGCCATCGGCCTGCTGCTGCTTTCAAGGGTGGTGCGGGAGGAGACGAAGCGCTACTTCAAGTGGTGATTCCGTAGCGCTCCATGCACATTTCCGGGAATTACGGGGGCAGGCTCGCTTTTTCCTCCATACGCCGGATCGCTCCGTCCAGAATTACATTGTTGACCCCCATTCCCATATAGCCGGTCTGGGCGTAGGTGTCGTACTGCTCCACCTGGCCGGCCAGGTCGGCGATCTCCCCACGGTACCGGTCGAACAGCTCGGGCCGCTCGACGATCCTGAAAAGTCGCGCCGCCAGAACGTCGGGCAGGTCGTTTTCCGCCTGGGCCTGTTCAGTTACCCGGCGCAACTGCTCGAAAACATCCATAGTCTCCTCCCGGTTACTGGTCGTGCAGCCAGCGCAACGTCCGCTTGATATCCTCATGGTCGTAGGCCCATTTGCAGCAGCCGGCCTCGGCGTAGACGTCGTACTCCCGCAACTGGGCGGTCAAGAGTTCGATCAGGTACTCTTTCCCCTGATACCGCTCCCGGTTCGCCACCACCTCGAACACCGGGTCGGCCAGCCATTTGGGCAGCTCCCCCTCCTCATACTGTTCCGTCACCGCCTGCTTCAGTTCATCGTACCTATCCATCGGTGGTTTCCTTTCTACCGGATCGGCCCCGCAGCCGTATGCCGGCAACGTTTCAGCTTCTGCGCAGGTACTGCAATGTCGCCACCACCTTGTCCCAGTCCGGCTCCGGCGTCATATGACACCAGGACAGGCGGATGGAGGTCTCGATCCGCTGTTCCTCAAGCCCCATGGCAGCCAGCACATGGCTGGGGGTACGGGTATGGGAGGTGCAGGCCGAGGTGCTGGAGACGGCAATCAACCGTTTCAGGGCCGTAATGGCCCGGTCGGACGGGATACCCGGCAAGGAGAGATTGACCGTATGGGGCAGTACCTGCTGCTGGTCGCCGTTCAGCACCGGCCCAAGCGGCGCCAGGGCCGCCAGCAGCCGCTGCCGGAAAGCGCGACAGCACTCGGCCCGTTCTTGGTGATTGCGCAGGGCCAGCTTGGCCGCCTCCCCCAGCCCGGCGATCAGGGGGACCGGCAGGGTACCGGGACGCAAGCCCTGTTCCTGGCCGCCGCCGAACATCAACGGGTGCAGCGGAGGGAACGCGTCACCGCGCTTGCGGGCGATCAACACGCCGATCCCCTTGGGACCATACATCTTGTGGCCGCTGACGCTGATCAGGTCAAGGCGCGGGTTCCGCAGCGGCTCGAGCTCCTTGCCGAACCCCTGGGCTGCATCCGCATGCCAGAACGCCTGATGATCCTTCAGTATGGCGGACAGCTCCGCAATCGGCTGGCTGACGCCGGTCTCGTTGTTCACCTGCATGGTGGAAACCAGCAACGTATCGGGCCGCAGGGCGTCGGCCAGCCGCCGGGGCTCCAGCCGCCCTGATTCATCCACCGGCAACAGTTCCACCGCAAACCCCAGCCGCTCCATCTCGGCCAGCGGTTCCAGCACCGCCTTGTGTTCAATGGCCGTTGCAATAATGTGGCACCGCCCCGTGGCCAGGCCGTGCCGCACCAGCCCCAGCAGGGCCAGGTTGTTGGCCTCGGTGGCGCCGCTGGTGAAGATGATCTCGTCCCGTCGCGCCGCCACCAGCTCGGCGATCTGGCCGCGGGCATGCTCCACCGCCATGC
This sequence comes from Trichlorobacter ammonificans, assembly GCF_933509905.1. Lineage (GTDB taxonomy): Bacteria > Desulfobacterota > Desulfuromonadia > Geobacterales > Pseudopelobacteraceae > Trichlorobacter > Trichlorobacter ammonificans. The sequence continues at coordinate 2,877,834 of NZ_OW150024.1, forward strand.
GGGCAAACTCGCCGAAGTCATGGATCGGGCTGGCGGCATTGCCGTAATCCCGCTCCATAAAGCGGGTCACCAGCGCCAGCACCGCCGGTTCCAGCGGCGTGGTGGCGTTGCAGTCGAGATAGACGGCCATGCCTGCTCCTTCCGGAAAAGTCTGGCGGGAGTATAGGCATCGCCTCAAAATAAATAAAATATATTGTTTTTATCGCATCAATATATTTTATTTATATCAAGGCAGAGGGAGGGGAACGATGGATCTACGGCAGTTGCGATTTTTTCTGGAGGTGGCGCGGGCAGAGAACTTCACCAGGGCGGCGGAGAAGTTGCACCTTGCCCAGCCGGCTCTCAGCATTGCCATCCGCAAGCTGGAGGAGGAGCTGGAGGTGGCGCTCTTCAACCGGCGGGACCGGAAGATTACGCTGACCGCCGAGGGGGAGGCGCTGGCGCGCCATGCGCGGATCATCGAGCAGCAGGTGAGCGAGGCGCGGCAGGAGCTGGATGAGCTGCGGGGGCTGCTGCGGGGTGAAGTACGATTGGGTCTGTCGCCGATGCTGAGCAGCTTTTTCTTCCCGCAGATCGTGGCGTTGTTCAAGCGACGCTACCCGGCGCTGCAACTCTCGATCAACGGTGACAGCGCCCGGAACATCCAGCGCAAGATCGCTTCCGGCGCCCTGGACATGGGAGTCATTGCCGGCACGGTGCCGGAGGGACTGGATTCCCACCTGCTGGTGCGGGACGAGGTGGTGGCCTGCGTTCACCGCAGCCACCCGTTGGCCGCTCGAAAGAAGGCCCCGCTGCGCGAACTGCTGGCAGAGCCGCTGATTCATTTTACCGAGGGGTACCACCTGCGGGAGCTGATCGAGGAGCGGGCGGCGCGGGACGGGATCACCCCCGCAGTCGTGGCGGAATCAAACCTGTTTTCCCTGGCCCGCAGCCTGGTCAGGGAAGAGCTGGGCCTTGCTTTTTTCCCCAGAATGGTCGTGGCCCACGACACCGGAATGGCGGCCATCTCCTGCGATCAGCCCCTGTTCCTGGACCTGGCCATCGCCTGGAAGAAGAATGCCGCTCTCTCCCGGGCCAACCGGGAATTTGTCGACTTCGTCATTCAGGAGGTGGACGACTACTACCTGCTGGCCCAGGCCGCCGGCACCTTTCCGCTCCCCTGATCTCGCTCGGCGAACGCTCCTCCGTTAACGCTGGTCCTCGTCAATCCACTTGCGCAGGATCGGCAGTTCGAAGGTGGCCAGCCGGTCGATCAGCTCCGCCGGCTGCCGGCAGGTCAGCACGACGCCGCGGTGCTCGGGGCGGACGAACCGCTCCGCGGTGGCATGATCCAGAAAGGAAAGCAGACCGTCGTAAAAGCCGTCCACGTTCAGCAGTCCGCAGGGTTTGCGGTGGAAGCCCAACTGGGTCCAGGTGGCCACCTCGCAGAGCTCTTCGAGGGTGCCGAAGCCCCCCGGCAGGGCGATGAAAGCGTCCGACAGTTCGGCCATCAACGATTTCCGCTCATGCATCGACGCCACCACCCGCAGTTCGGTCAGCCCGGTATGCCCCACCTCCTTGTCCATCAACGCCCGGGGGATGATGCCGATCACCCGCCCCCCGGCCGCAAGGGCCGCGTCGGCCACCACCCCCATCAGCCCGATATTGCCGCCGCCGTACACCAGGGTGATGCCGCGCCGGGCCAGTTCGGCTCCCAGCTCCTCTGCCGCCTGGCGATAGCTTTCCCGTGCTCCGGTATTGGAACCGCAGTACACGCAGATACTCTTCATGGCTTACCTCCTTGATTCTGGTTGCCCCGTCAGCTCCGAAGCAGCACAGCAGTAATGCACAAAATACTAGCAGACCTGGCTGTACAGCGACAAGCGCCGGGGACGTTTCACCGTCCTGCAGTTTCTCGTCCCGCTGCCGATATCATACAGAGGAGGTCAACAGCCATGGAGTTGTCCCGCATCGCACAGCAGCACATCCCTGCCTTGGTCCGCTCCGAACGCAGCCTGGTTGCCGCCCTGCCCGACGCTGCGACGCCGGTTGCGGCAGAACGGTACGAACGGCAAATGAAAGAACTGGCTGATGCCCGGGCATTCATGAAGCAGGTACCGGACAAGAAAAGCGCTGATCGCCAGGACAGGGCCGAGAAGGTCCGGATGCTCAAGGAGCGGCTGCGGATGCTGAAGCAGATGATTCCGTTCATGAGCCCCGCGGCGGCAAAGTCACTGAAGGCGGAGTTGCGGCAGCTTGCCGCGCAGTTGGCAGCGCTGGCCGCAGACGGCAGCGGAGGCGGCACCGGCGCCTTTTCCACGGGGGCAGCGGGCGGTTCAGGCAGCACGCACACTGCTGTCCCGGAAACAGCACCTGCCGGAGAGGCGCCGGCTGCCGAAGATGCCCCCGGTGCGGAAGGGAGCGCTGCGCACGGAGCCGGCACGCAGGGGAAGGAGGCTGCCGACAGCGGCCACGCCGAACCGGCCGGGGCACCTGCCGGAAATCGCCAGACGCAGGAGGAGCTGGAAGAGTTGAAGCGATTGTATCGCTCGGTACGGGCCATGGTACAGCGCAAGCTGCAGCAGGCCGGTGACAGAAGCGAGCCGCTGCCCAACGGCCCGGCTCCGCTCACGGCCTACGCCCCTCTACCGGAAATCGCTGCCAGCATTAGGCTCAGGGCCTGAAACAGAGCTGCACTCCCCCACTGTCCGCTGCCGCCCCTTTCAACGGCGGACTACCAGAGCAGCCCCCAGGCAGAGCAGGGCGATCCCCACTCCCCGCAGCGGCGTCAGCGGTACCTGGCGCAAGCCGAACATCCCCAGATGGTCGAGCAGGGTGCCGGTGCTCAACTGCCCGGCGATGATGATCGCCATCACCGCCGCGGTTCCCATGCGCGGCACCGCAATGATGGTCATGGTGACGAAGAAAGCCCCCAAAAATCCGCCCGTCAGCTCCCACCAGGACGCATCAACGACGCCGCGCAGGCTGCCCCGACCGGTCGTCAGTACCACCGCCAGCAGACAGAGGGTGCCCACGGCAAAGGAGATCAGCGAGCTCTCAAAACTCCCCACTTTCTGGGCCAGGCGGGCATTGATGGAGGGCTGCAATGCTATCGCCACCCCGCCGCAGGCCATCAACAGTACCAGCATCAGGTTATTCATGATTTCTCCTTCGGCGCCGGGCCGGCTCTTGCCGTGCGCATGCCGGTGCCTGTATATATCGCAGGGCAGAGAAAATGAAAAGCATACCCGACCGAACCTGCAGAGAAAGGAGTGGCATCATGCTGAACTTCACCGTTGACAGCCGGACCTGTACCCGCTGCGGCGCCTGCGCCGCCGACTGCCCCCCCCGGATCATCTCCCTGGAGAACGGCCTGCCGGCCATTGCTCCGGAAAAAGAGGCCGCCTGTTACAAATGTCAGCACTGCCTGGCAATCTGCCCCACGGCCGCCATCTCCATCCTGGGGGTGGCCCCGGAACAGTGCACCGGGCTGACCGGCACGCTCCCCGCCCCCGAGGCGATGGCAACCCTGATCAAGGGGCGCCGCTCGGTGCGGCGCTACCGGGATGAAAACCTTGCCCCGGAGCTGCTGCAGCAGTTGCTGGAGGTGGCCTGGCACGCCCCCACCGGGGTCAACTCACGGCAGGTACGTTTCACGGTGGTGGATGACCGGCGGAAAATGGCCGAGTTCCGGACAAACCTGCTGGAGGAGCTGGGGAAGCTGGTGCGGCGGAACGCCCTGCCGGCCGGTTTTGAGCGCTATGCCGATTTCGTGCGGGTCTGGGAGGAGCAGGGGCAGGATATCCTCTTCCGGGGCGCGCCCCATTTTCTGGTGGCCTCGGCCCCCCAGGCGGTGGTGACCCCGGCCCAGGACTGCCTGATCGCCCTGTCCTACTTTGAACTGTACGCCCGGGTCAACGGCGTCGGCACGGTCTGGGACGGCCTGGCCACCCTGGCCATCACCCAACTGGTACCGGCGGCCCGCCAGTGGCTGGGGATTCCGGACGACCATGCCGTCGGCTACTGCATGGCCTTCGGCCCGCCGGCGGTCAGCTACCAGCGCACCGTGCAGCATCCGGCGGCACTGATTCACCGCGTAAGCTAGGCATCCTGCACCATCGAATTCCTCCTTGCCATCCCTCCCCCTCCTGAAGAGGAAGACACAACACGACGCCTCCCCCCAGCGGGGGGAGGTTGGAAGGGGGGAGCCATGACGGCGAACACTACACTCTTGCTAGCTACGAGGCGTGCGCCTGCACAGCCAGGGGGAAGGCGGGCCGTCTCCCCGACGCCCTGCCCTGTTTTTTCACCAGCGTCTGCACGGTGTCGGCGCCGCTTGTGTAGCGGCGGTACACAGCCAGCGCCCAGACCGGAAAGAACAGGCGGTAGCCGTGGTAGCGCAGGTAGAAGACGCGGGGAAAACCGGTGCCGGTGAACTGCGGTTCCTCCCAGCCGTTGTCATAGCGTTCCGTCAGGTAGCCGACCCCGGCAGCGACCGCGGCGTGACCGGCTTCACCCGCCGCCATCAGCGCCAGCAACGCCCAGGCGGTCTGGGAGGCCGTACTGGCGCCGCTGCCGGCCAGGGAGGGATCGTCATAGCTTGCGCAGGTCTCCCCCCAGCCGCCGTCACTGTTCTGGCATGATATGAGCCACTGCACCGCTTTCCGTACGTAGGGGCTGCTCATATCCTCACCGGCCTGGTGCAGCCCGGACAGCACCGACCAGGTGCCGTAAATGTAGTTGACCCCCCAGCGCCCGAACCAGCCGCCGAACGGCTCCTGCTCCTTTTTGATGAAGGCGATCGCCCTGGCAACGGGCGGATAGTCCGGGCCGTGCCCGAGCATGCCGAGCAGTTCGATGCACCTGCCGGTGAGGTCGGCCGTGCTGGGGTCCAGCAGGGCGCCATGGTCCGCAAAGGGGATGTCGTTCAGGTAGTAACGGTTGTTATCGATGTCAAAAGCGCCCCAGCCCCCGTCGGAGCTCTGCATACCCAGCACCCAGTTTACCGCCCGCTCGATCTGCTCCCGGTATTCCGGCCGCTCCAGTGCTCCGGCGCGGAACAGGCTCATCAGCACCTTGGCCGTGTCGTCCACGTCCGGATAGCGTGCGTTTTCGTACTGAAAGGCCCAGCCGCCGGGAACCAATTCCGGACTGCGGTCGGACCAGTCTCCCGGCACGGTGACCTGTTTCGCCAAGAGCCATGCCATGGCCTGCTCTATCTGCCGGCCGTCGTAACCCGCCTCGCACAGAGCGGTCAGGCTCATGCAGGTGTCCCACACCGGTGAATTGCAGGGTTGGCAGAAGCTGTGCGATATGCTTCGCGCCGAATCGCTCCAGGCTGCCGGATAGAGATCCGGGGCGGCCGACGAGGAGCTGGACGAACTGTAGCCGCCGTTCCCTTCCGCCGGGATGCCGAATGTCTGCGTTCCGGGGTGGGTCATCAGGTTGTCGATGGCCTCCAGTCCGCGCCGGTAATCGGGGTCGTCGTCGCCATATCCCAGGGTTTTCAGGGCCATGACCGCATTGGCCATGGCCGGGTAAATGGCGCCGATACCGCCGTCTCCCTGCATCCGCGCCCTGGTCCAGCGCTCCGCCTCGGCCAGGGCGTGCCGGTTGATGCGGCGGGGTATCAGATGCATGGTGCGCTTCAGCACCCGGTCCAGCAGAATGAAGGCGTTTTTCCGCCAGTTCCGCGGTTTGAAACGGTCCAGGTGCACCAGCATGTCCGGCGGTGTCCGGAACAGCTCCGCTATCCCTTCGTCATGCCGCAGCCGGCAGACCGGTTTGGTGGCGTACAGCATCAGCAGCGGCACAATAACCGTGCGGGACCAGTAGGCCACCTTCTGCAAGTGAAAGAAGAACCAGCCCGGCAGCAGCATGATCTCGATCGGCATGGCCGGGGGGGTGTGCCACGGCACCTGGCCGAAGAGGGCCAGGGTGATGCGGGTAAAGACGTTGCTCGTCTCCGCCCCGCCCAGCGCCAGAATGATCCGACGGGCCCTGACCATGTGCGGGGCATTTTTGTCATGCCCCAGCAGCTTCAGAGCGAAGTACGCCTTGACGCTGGCGCTGATGTTGGCGTTGCCGTCAACGGCGTACAACGGCCAACTGCCGTCCGGCATCTGGCGGTCCAGAATATAGGCCGTCAGCCGCTCCGCCACCTCCGGGGCGATCTCCCGGCCAATGAACCGCTGCAACATCACATATTCCGCCGGAATGGTCACATCCGCCTCAAGATCAAACACCCAGTGCCCGTCTTCCTGCTGCTGCGCGGCGAGAAAAGCGGCCGCATCCGTTGCCACCCCGCCCAATCCACCCGTCTCCCCACACTCGGCCTGCCTGCTCCGCGGGGAAGGTTTCTTGCCGCCGTCTATCACGCTGAATATCGTCTTATTTGTCTTTTCCACCATTCACCTCTTAACATCAGTAACATTGATTAACACCGTTAACCATAAATACAAAAAAATTTACGCTCTATAGCCGTTCAGCAGACCGTCAAGCAGCATTTCCGCCATGACATCGGGATCGGGCATGGGAAAGTCCTTGGTAAAAATCAGGCTGGAGACCAGACCGTGCATGGCGCTCCAGAGCACGATCGCAAGCGTATCGCGGTCGAGCGGCCGAAAATAGCCGCTCTGCATGCAGGCATCGATAGTTTCGCACATATTCCGCCAGCAGCGGTTCGACATGGTATCCCGCGCGAAATAGTCCTCCGGCCGGCCGTACAGATAGGGATTTGAAAAGAAGACCACCTTGTACTGCTCGGGATTGGCGAGGTTGTAGCGGATGTAACTCAGGTACGTGGCCTTCAGAATCTGCTCCGGCGGCAGGGGCAGCGTGCGCAGCTCCTGCATTTCCTGCAACAATGCGGCGTACAGGTTCTCGCAGATATGCAGCAGCAGGTCGTCCTTGTCGCGAAAGTAGAGATAGATGGTGGTCGGCGAGTAGCCGATCCGGGCGGCCAGCTTGCGCATGGAAAACTTGGCGTACCCTTCCTCGGCGAAGAGCGCCACGGCGGCCTTCAGGATTTCTGCCCTGAATTCCTCCTTATGTTTCTGTTGCCGCTCTTTGAAGCCCATTATCTTAACACTGTTAACCATAATTAACACATTGCTAGCACAATCATAGCCCCACCGCAAGGCCTTTGCCGGATTTCCCATGAAATACAACACCTTGAATGGCGTACCACCAGTGCGCCCAAGATGATCCTCAGGCAACGCACGCCAGCCACGGGACAGCCGCAGGACCTACTCCACCTGCACAATGCCCCGATCGCCATCCACCGTCAGCATGCCGCCGTCGTTGATCCGCTTCAGGGCGCCGGCCACGTTGACCACGGCCGGGATGCCGTACTCCCGCGCCACGATGGCGCCGTGTGAGATGAAGCCGCCGGTTTCCGCCACCAGCGCCGATGCCTTGAGAAAGAGCGGTGTCCAGGCCGGGTCGGTGGAAGGGGCCACCAGCACGTCGCCATGCTGCAGGCGTTCTCCCTCCTCCGGATGACGGACCAGCCGGGCCGCTCCCCGGGCCCGGCCGGCGGCAACCCCCAGGCCGCTCAGGTGATCCCCCCGCTCCGACGGCTGCTGGTCGACGTAGTGGGGGGTCTCCCCCCGGATCAGGTCCGGTGCATCCAGGGCCAGCCACTCCTCGTGCTGCTCCCGCCGGTCAACCACCCGCAGCGGCAGCCCCGCGCCGTCCCATGCTCCGGTCAGCAGCTCCAGCAGTTCCGTCCAGTAGCAGAAGAAGACGTCGTCCCGCTGTTCCAGCAGACCCCGCTGCCGCAGCCGCTCCCCCAGCTCCAGCGCGATCCGTCGATAGGTGTCCGCGAGCCGCACCAGCACCGACTTGGCCATTTCCCGGTTGGCGGCATCCGTGCCGCCCATCCGCACCAGACGCCGTACCAGCCCGTGCAGCAGACGGGGCACCCCGGCACGCACCTCGTCCCAAGCCCGCCGGCTGGTCTCCCGCTGTCGCCGCCGCACCGCCTCCGGGTCGGCGTTATCCAGCATGCCCCGGATGGTGGTCAACAGATAGCGCGGGTCCTCATGCCAGCGGGGGTTGCTGAAATCCAGCTCATAGACGCAGCGGTGGCCGTATTCATCCAGGAACGTGCCGAACTCCCGCCGGAAGGGGGAGCGGATCGGGATGGCACGCCACTGCTCCGGCCGGAACGGTTCCGCACTGAAAAAGGCACGGGCGTCGGGATCGTCTCCCACCATCCGGGCCAGCTCCAGCAGCCGCAGCCCATGGTCGGCGCTGGTGATTCCCTCCTGGCCTGCCAGCAGGGCCGTGGTCAGCGCCTGGCCGCGCCCCGGCAGAAAGCGCTCCAGCAGCGGCTGGAGCACGGCAAAGACCGCACCGCTGGTCCCCAACATCACCATGATCGGGTCAATCCGCTGTGCCAGCCGCTCCCCCTCCCGGATCAGCGCCAACAGTCCCCGGTCGTCCAGCAGCGTCAGGTCACGGCGGCGCAGGTCGTCCACGCAGGAGGTGAATGTATGGAAGGTGGTGGCGGCATGGCGACGGATGCGTCCCAGCACCTGCAGCAGTCGCAGGTTGGCCATCAGGCGTTTCAGCTTCAAACGTGCCGGTTCTCCGGCAGGAAGCTTGATTTCCGGCTGGTGGCCGCCGATGAAGCGGTTGTAGTCGGCGGGCGTGATGCCGTAGGCGTCGTAGCACTCCCACTGCAGCACCGCCAGGTTGAAGTAGGGACGGCCGTTGAACAGCCGGCAGCGGGGGACCGTGAGGTCGATCCGGTACCCGGCGGCGGCATACTGGCAGGTGAAGACCTGTTCGATCATCAGCCGGCTCACGCTCCAGTTGAAGGGGGTCTGCACCATCGGCACCGCATCGCGGAAATTGGCGTTGGACCAGAGCTCCGGCTGCTCCCGCAGCGCCGGGTAGGTTGCGGAGGGCAGCGCCGTTACCGGCCGTGCCTGCACCAGGTGGAAGCGGCTGCCGTCATGGACCCACTCGACATCCTGGTGCCGCTCTCCCTGGCCGAGGGCCAGGAACACCTGCCGGGTAAGCCGCCCCAGGACCAGCAGTTCGTCGTCGTTGAGGACAACGGTTCCGGCGCGTTCCGTCCGCTGCCGCAAGGCCGTCCCGCCGCCGGCCACGGTCCGGCTCCCGAACAGCTTGCTGCCGATCCGGCGCTCCAGTACGTGCAGCTCCCCGTTCCGCGTGCCGGAAGCCAGCTGGTACTGGTCCGGCTCCACGACCCCTCCCACCACCGACTCCCCCAGGCCGAAATTGGCCGCGATCACCAGACGATCCCCCCGGCCGCTCACCGGATCGCAACTGAAGGCAACACCGGCGCTCACCGCCGGCACCAGCTCCATCAGCACCACCGCCGGCGCCACAGCGTAGTCGCTGATCCCCATCCTGCGACGGTAGACCACGGCCCGCTCGCTCCAGAGAGAACGGTAGCAGTTGATCACCGCCGCCAGCACGCAGGACAGCCCCTGGATATTCAGGAACGAGTCGTGAATGCCGGCAAAGGATGCCCGTTCACCGTCTTCGGCGACAGCCGAGGAGCGCACCGCCAGGGGAAGGCCTGCCAGCCCGGCAGCGGTCAGGCCGTCATCCACCGCCGCCGCGACCTCCGGCGGCATGGTCCCTTCCCCGATCCGGCGACACAGGCCGGCCAGGCGATTGCGCCCTTCAGGGGAGATCAGGTCGGCGGCGGTCAGGCGGTCGGCGATCTCCCTGACCGTATCCTGCAGCTTGTTGGCTTCAATGAAGGCCTCGTAGGCTGCCGCCGCCAGCACCACGCCACGGGGTACCGGAAAACCGTAGCGGTCCAGGCGCGCCAGGTTCCATCCCTTGCCCCCCACCACCGCGGGACCGGCCGAAAAAGCCCGCTCCCACCCCAGCACCAGCGACGGTTCACGATTCATGGCGCGCCCCCCCTGGCTGCAGCTGTGCGCCGCTCAGGAACATATCCACCATCTGCAGCAGACCGGCCTTATAGTCGTAGTCGTCCAACGCCAGCCAGCTCAGCATCACCATCAGGTAGGCCGACTCCAGGTACCCGGAGAGGGTGGCGACTGGAAGGTCGCCGCGCAATTCGCCGTCATCAACCCCCCGCTGGATGATCAGCTGCAGGTTCTGCTCGAACCCGCTGCGCAGCTCCGGGTTGCGCAGGGATTCCAGCAGTTGCGGCATCCGGTAGGCGAGATAATGACGGTACAATTCCCGCTGTTCCCCCTGCCACTGCGCTACTCCGACGAACAGCCCCATGAGCCGCTCACGGGTGTCGGCAGCCTCCGCAACCAGCCGTGCCACCTCCGGCGCCGCCCGGCGCGCACAGGTGCGCATATAGGCACCGACGATCGCCTCTTTCACCGGAAAGTAGTTGTAGAGGGTCCCCTTGGCCACGTCGGCCGCTGCGGCGATCTGTTCCATGGTGACCTCCTCGTAGCCCTGCCGCGCAACCAGCTCCATGGCCCGTTCCACGATCCGCTGCCGCGTCTCGTCCTTTTTTCGCTCCCGCCTGCCCGGTTCCTGTTTTGCCATCTCACATACCTGCACGATGTTTAATTTTGAACGTCGTATAAAAATATCCTCGGTCATGGTACTGCTGTCAACAGATTTTTGCAGATGGGTAGCCGATACGGGCGCAGGGGGCGAGCGGCCGACGTGAAACAGCAAAAGGAGCGGTCAGGAGGATGGTGATGGCAGGATAACGGCAAAACGGGCGCCGGCACCGGGAACGCTTTGAACGTCGATGGTACCGCCGTGGTTGCGGACAATGGCCCAGGAGACCGCCAGTCCCAGGCCGGTGCCGTTCTGTTTGGTGGTGAAGAAGGGAGTAAACAACCGCTCCCGCTGCTCCGGCGCAATACCGGGGCCGCTGTCGGCCACAGTGATGCTGCTGGTGCTGCCGGGATCGACATCGGCGCCGACGGAGAGGGTTCCCTCCCCCTCCATCGCCTCCAGGGCGTTCAGGATCAGGTTGGTGAACACCTGGCGCAACTGCTCCCGGTCCCCTTCCAGCAGGCAGGGGGTCCGGCGGTAATCCCGCTCCACGTCGACGCCCGCCAGCGGCAGCTGGTGGCCGATCCGGTCCAGGATTTCGTCCAGGAGCGGCGCGGCCTCAAAGCGGCTCACCTGGCGCCGGTCCTGGCGGGCCAGGGTCAAGAGCCCCCCCACGATCCGGTTGATCCGGCCACTCTGGTCCAGAATCTCCGTTACCTCCTCCTGCAGGTCCGACCCTTCCGGCAGGGACATCTGCAGCAGCTCGGCGTTACCGCGGATAATGGCCAGGGGGTTGTTAATCTCGTGGGCCACCCCGGCGGAGAGCATCCCCAGCTCGGCCAGCCGCTCGGAACGGGCCAGCTCCTTTTCGGTCTCCCGCAGGCGCCGGTTCTTTTCCTCCAGCTCGCGGGTGCGCTGGCGCACCTTTTCCTCCAGGGTGCGGTTGAGCGCGCCGATCTCCCGCTGCCGTTCCGCCAGTTGCCGTCCCAGCCCGGTGGTCAGCCAGACCGCCAGCAGGGTCAGCCCCAGCAGCAGGGCGGCAAAGGTCAGGTTCAGGGTCCAGCGCAACTGAACGTAGGGACGCTCCGGCACCCCCACGTAGAGGGCGCCGACCACGTTCCCCTGCGGGTCCCGCAGCGGCTCGTAGGCGGCAAAGGTGCGCTCCTTGAGCACATAGGCCGGCGCGATCCAGCGCTCCCCCCGCTGCAGCACGGTGGCGGCCACCTCGGCGGAAAGACGGGTGCCGGTGGCCCGCCGGCCCTGTTCATCCTCAACGGTGGTGGCGATACGCACATCATCCAGGAAGATGGTGGCGGACTGGCGCAGCCCCTCCTCCCGCTGCTGGGGGGCGATGAGCCGGGTGATCCGGTCCGCCAGCCGCTCGTTGTTGTTCAGCAGCAGGCCGGCGAACAGGGCGCCGCTCACCGCACCGTCCTCACCCAGCACCGGCGCGGCGGCGGTCAAAAACAGGCCCCGCTGTTCCGCGGTACGGGTGGTGCTCGGGGCATGGGGCGACGGCTGCAGCGTCACCAGCATCTGCCGGGGCAGGTCCGGGTTCTCCTGGCCGGCCTGCAGGGGCGAAAGCAGCACCAGCCCCTGCCCCGGCCGGCCGGCCAGGGCATCGGCCACCGGTTTCAAGTGGCGCAGGGTATCCCCGGCCCGCTCCGGATGGGCGCTGCGATAGCGCACCTGGCCGTAGCGGTCCACCACGCTCAGGAAGCTGTAGCCGCGGCTGCCCGAGAGCAGGTCCAGCAGCCGGGCCAGCTCGGGGGTGCGGCCGTCGGCAAGGCTGCGGGCTAGGCCGGGACTGCGGCCGATCAACTGCACTCCCTCGGCCAGCCGGTTCAGCTCCCCCTGCAGCAGTTCGGCGGCGGTTCCCAGATCGTTGCGGGCTTCCTCCTGGGCCTGGCCGGCGATCCGCGCCGCGATCAGGCGGTCCCCCAAGAGCCATCCCACCAGAAGCGCCGTCAGCAGCGGCAGCAGTGTTGTCAGCAGCAGCCGCCGGCGCAGACGCGGGTCCGTACCCTGTCCGTTCGTCATTGTACGCCGTACTCCGCCAGCTTGCGGTCCAGGGTCTTGCGGGAGATCCCCAGAATTTCCGCGGTTTTGCTCTTGTGCCCGCCGTTGTGGCGGTAGACTCCCAGGATATGCCGCCGCTCCAGCTCATCCAGCGACAGCGCCGGCACCGCTTCATCGGCGGCCGGTGCCGGCGCCGGCCGACTGCAGACCGGCAGCAGATCGGCGGTGAGCAGGCTGCCCCGGGCCAGGATCACGGCCCGCTCGATCACGTTTTCCAGCTCCCGCACGTTGCCGGGCCAGTGGTAGCTGCCCAGCGAGCGCAGGGCCTCGGGCTCGATGCCGTGTACCTCCTTCTTCATGCGGGCCGCAAAGCGGCGCAGGAAGTGATGGGCCAGCGGTGCCACATCCTCGGGCCGCTCCCGGAGCGGCGGAATGGTGAGGGAGATCACGTTCAGCCGGTAGTAGAGGTCCTCCCGGAAGCGCCCCTCGGCCACCTCCTGCTGCAGGTCGCGGTTGGTGGCGGCCACGAAGCGGACATCCACGGTTCTGGCCCGGGTGGCGCCGATGGGGATGAACTCCTTCTCCTGGATCACCCGTAACAGCTTGGCCTGCACCGCGGCACTCACGTCGCCGATCTCGTCCAGAAACAGGGTGCCGCCGTCCGCCTCCTCCAGCAGTCCCTTCTGGTTCAGCACCGCGCCGGTGAAGGCTCCCCGCATATGGCCGAACAACTGGCTTTCCAGCAGACTGTCGGCAAGCGCGGCGCAGTTGAGCGAGACGAACGGCTTGGACCGGCGCAGGCTGTTGCCGTGCACGGTACGGGCGATCAGCTCCTTGCCGGTACCCGACTCCCCCAGGATCAGGATATTGGCGTCGCTGGCCGCCACCTGCAGGGTCAGGTCGTACACCTGCCGGAAGCGGGGGGAGGCAAAGACCGGCGGGGTGTCGTCCCCCCGCTGCAGTTCATCCCGCAGCCGGCGGTTTTCCTCCGTCAACTGACGGTGTTCCAGCGCCCTGGCCAGCACCCCCAGGATTTTCTCCTTGGGGAACGGTTTCATCACGTAATCGTAGGCCCCCAGCTTGATGGCATGCACCGCGTCGTCCACGGTGCCGTGGGCGGTCATCACCACCACCGGCAGCTCCGGCGCCAGCCGCCTGACCCGTTTGAGCACCTCGATACCGTCGAGGTCCGGCATCCGCACATCCTGCAGCAACAGCGCCGGTACGCCGGGAGCCGCCTCCAGCCGGGCCAGGAGCGACCGGCCGCCGGTGAAACTCTCCACCGCATATCCGTGGGTTTTCAGCAGTTTTGACAGATAGCGCAGGATTCCCTGCTCGTCGTCGCAGATGTAGATGCATGCCATGGCGCACTCTCCGGAATAGTGTACGGACAAAACGATACAGCACCGGACAATTTGATACAATCATTTTGTCCCGGCCATCCCGACAGCACCCCACACACGCCACTAACCACCTTAATTAATTAACTTCATCCGATTGGTACGCCCGTTGCTCTCAAAGCCCCCTTGAATCTATGGCGTATACAAAATCATCGGCAAGAGAGGGCTAGGCTATGGCATACGAGCAGTTGTTCGGCGGCGGGGTTTCCCGACGCGATTTCATCAAGACCTGCGTCGCCGCCACGGCGATGATGGGGCTTCCCTTCGGCATGGCGAGCCGGGTGGCGGAGGCGGCCCAGGCACCGGACCGGCCGCCGGTGATCTGGCTGCATTTCCAGGAATGCACCGGTTGTTCCGAATCCCTGCTGCGAGCCAACCATCCGACCCCGGCCTCCCTGCTGCTGGAAATGATCTCGCTCGATTACCATGAAACCCTGATGGCCGGTTCCGGCCACCAGGCGGAAAAATCGCTGCACGACTCCATCAAGGCCAACCAGGGCAAGTACATCCTGATCGTGGAGGGGGCGATCCCCACCAAGGAAAACGGCATCTACTGCAAGGTGGGGGGCAAGACCGCGCTGGAGTCGCTGCGCCACGCCGCCGCCGGGGCAGCCGCCGTCATCTCCGTGGGCACCTGCGCCTCCTACGGCGGCATCCAGGCCGCCCCTCCCAACCCCACCGGTGCCGTGGGGGTGCGGGAGATCGTCAAGGACAAGCCGATCATCAACATCCCCGGCTGCCCCCCCTCCCCCTACAACCTGCTTTCCACCGTACTGTACTACCTGACCTTCAAGAAGTTGCCGGAACTGGATCAACTGGGCCGTCCCAAGTTCGCTTACGGCCGCCGCATTCACGAGCATTGCGAGCGCCGCCCCCATTTCGACGCCGGCCGCTTCGCCAAGGCCTACGGCCATGCCACCCATGCCGAGGGGTACTGCCTCTACAAGCTGGGGTGCAAGGGACCGGCCACCTATGCCAACTGTTCGGTGCAGCGGTTCAACGATGTCGGGGTCTGGCCGGTGTCGGTGGGGCACCCCTGCATCGGCTGCACCGAGCCGGACCTGCTCTTCCGCACCGCCATTGCCGACAAGGTCCAGATTCACGAGCCGACCCCCTTTGACAGTTATGCGCCGGTTGATCTGAAGGAAAAGGGCAAGGGGGCCAGCCCGGTCACTACCGGCGTGCTGGGCCTGGCCGCCGGCGCCGCCCTGGGGGCGGGCGCCATGCTGGCCCGCACGCTGCCCGATGCCGACCGGAACGACAGGCCGCAGGAGGAGCACCATGAGCCCAAAGAGTAGACGGGATTTTCTCAAACTGGCCGGGCTGGCAAGCGCCGGACTGGTGGCGGCACCCGCCCTGGCCGTGACGGGGAGTACGGGACCGGCGATCAACGATGAAGAGCTGGGGATGCTCTACGACGCCACCAAATGCGTCGGCTGCAAGGCCTGCATGGCCGCCTGCAAGCGGGTGAACGGCGACTACGGGGCCCTGTCCTACGAGCAGGCCGCCTTTGACCCGGACAAGCTCTGGGATGCTCCCCAGGACCTGTCCGGCTCCACCCGCACCCTGATCAAGCTGTTCAAGGAGTCGCCCAGGGAGTGGTCCTATGTGAAGTACTCCTGCATGCACTGCCAGAAACCTTCCTGCGTCTCGGTCTGCCCGGTGTCGGCCATGGTCAAGGACAAGATCACCGGCATCGTGGACTACAAGAAGGACGCCTGTATCGGCTGCCGCTACTGTCAGGTGGCCTGCGCCTTCAACATCCCCAAGTTCCAGTGGGACAAGGCCATTCCCCAGATCGTCAAGTGCGACCTCTGCAAGAACACCTATCTCAAATCCAACGGCACGTCGGCCTGCGCCGACGCCTGCCCCACCGGCGCCATCCTCTTCGGCAAGCGCCGGGAACTGCTGGCCGAGGCCAAGAAGCGGCTGGCCGAGCATCCCCGGCAGTACGTGAACCACATTTACGGCGAGTACGAACTGGGGGGGACCAACCATCTCTACCTGGCAGCCCTGCCGGCCACGAAGCTGGGACTGCCGGAGTTGCAGCAGGAGGCGCCGGCCGAGTTTTCCGAAAAGATCCAGCACACCATCTATAAGGGTTTCATCGCGCCGGTGGCGCTCTACGGCACCCTCTGCTTCATCGCGGTGCGCAACATGAAGAAACAGAACAGCCACGGCAGCGACGGGCAGACACCGCCCCGGCACAGGGAGGACGACCGGCAATGAGTCATGACGAGTATCAGATCCACCGCGCCAGAATCCTGACCCCCTCCTTCTGGGTGTTGCTGACCCTGACCCTGATCGGCTTCAGCCTGATTGCCGTGCGCTTCATCTGGGGGATCGGCGCGGTCTCCAACATGAGCGACGGCTATCCCTGGGGCATCTGGATCACCTACGACGTGGCCACCGGCACCGCCATCGCCTGTGGCGGCTACGCCGTGGCGATCCTGGTCTATATCCGCAACAAGATGCACTACCACCCGCTGATCCGCTCGGCGGTGCTCACCTCGCTGTTCGGCTACGGCCTGGCCGGGTTCTCGGTCATGGTGGACGTGGGGCGCCCCTGGAACGCCTACAACTTCTTCATCCCCTCGCAATGGCAGGCCAACTCCGCCATGTTCGAGGTGGCGCTCTGCGTCATGGCCTACACCACCGTGCTGGCCATCGAGTTTCTGCCCGCGGTACTGAACCGCCTGCAGCAGACCAACTGGAGCCGGGCGCGGGAATTCCTGGAGCGGCACCACGGCCGCTTCGGCCTGGATACGCCGGTAGTGCTGGAAAAGCTGGAGCGGCTGCGCCAACTGGCCATCCGCATCCAGCCCGGACTGGACAAGGTGCTGATCTTCATCATCGTCCTGGGGATTACCCTACCCACCATGCACCAGTCCTCCCTGGGGTCGCTCTTGCTGATCGCCTCCACCAAGCTGCACCCCCTCTGGCACACCGGCTTCCTGCCGCTTCTGTTCCTGATCAACTGCCTGTTCATCGGCTACTCCATTGCCATCCTGGAGTCGGTGATCTCCTCCTACGGCTTCAAGCGCCCCTTTGAGATCGACCAGCTTTCCGGCCTGGCCGCCATCACCCCCTACCTGACGGTGATCTGGCTCTGCGTGGTGGTGGGAGACCTGATCTGGCGGGGCCAACTGGGCAACGCCCTGAGCCTGGACTTCTACTCCGCCTTCTTCCTGCTGGAGTTCGGCCTGGTGGCCACCGGCTCGCTGCTGCTCTTTTCGAAAAAGCGCCGCCAATCCCCCCGCTGGCTGTTCATCACCGCCGTACTGATCGTGCTGGGGGGAGCACTGTACCGCTTCAACGTCTACCTGATCGGCTTCAATCCGGGCCAGGGGTGGCGCTACTTCCCCTCCCTGGCGGAACTGCTGATCACCGTGGGGATCGTGGCCTTCGAAATCCTGGGCTACCAGGTGCTGGTGAAACTGTTCCCGGTGCTACCGCGCCTGCATGGCCACGAAGCCCCGGAAGCTGCAAAACGTCGCGAACTTCCGCAGCCTGCGCCGCAACAGGCATAACTTACACACAACCGCAAGGAGAACAGATACATGGCACGTATAACCATTGACCCGATTACCCGCATCGAAGGACACCTGCGGATCGACGTGGAGGTAGGCGACGGCCGGGTGAGCAAAGCCTGGTCCTCGGCCCAGATGTGGCGGGGGATCGAAACCATCCTCAAGGACCGCCCCCCCCAGGACGCCTGGATCTACGCCCAGCGTTTCTGCGGCGTCTGCACCACCGTGCACGCCATCTCCTCCATCCGCGCCGTGGAACATGCCCTCAAGGTGGAGGTACCGCTCAACGCCCAGTACATCCGCAACATCATCATGGCCCAGCATTCGGTGCAGGACCATATCGTCCACTTCTACCACCTCTCGGCCCTGGACTGGGTGGACATCGTCTCGGCCCTGAAGGCCGACCCCAAGAAGGCGGCCGCCATTGCCCAGTCGGTCTCCGACTGGCCCGGCAACAGCGAAAAGGAGTTCAGCAGCGTCCAGAAACGGCTCAAGGCCTTTGTGGACTCCGGCAAACTGGGCATCTTCGCCTCCGGCTACTGGGGGCACCCGGCCATGATCCTGCCGCCGGAGATCAACCTGATCGCCACGGCCCACTACCTGAAAGCCCTGGACTACCAGCAGAAGGCGGCCCAGGCCGTGGCCATCCTGGGGGGCAAAAACCCCCACATCCAGAACCTTTGCGTCGGCGGCGTGGCCACGGCCCTCAACATGGAGAACCTGGCCACCATCAACATGGAACGGATCGCCTACCTGAAGGCCCTGATGACCGAAACCCGCGACTTCGTCAAAAAGGTCTACTACCCGGACCTGCTGGTGATCGGCAAGGCGTACAAGGAGTGGTTCAAACACGGCCGGGGGGTGGTCAACTACTTGGCGGTGCCGGAGTTTGCCGAAGATACCAAAAACAGCAGCTTCGCCCTGCCCGGCGGTCTGATCATGGGGGGCGACGTGAGCAAGGCCCGGGTGGTCTCCGACCACCAGGACCAGCAGTTGATCGGCAGCATCAAGGAATCGGTGGCCTGCGCCTGGTACGAAGGAAAAGCCTCGCTCCATCCCTGGGAGGGGGAGACCAAACCGGATTACACTGACTTCCAGGAAAACGGCAAATACTCCTGGTGCAAGGCGCCCCGCATCGACGGCAAGCCGGTACAGACCGGGCCGCTGGCGCAAATCCTAGCCGGGTACGCCGCCGGCAACCAGCGGGTGCGTCAACTGGTGGACGCCACCTGTTCGGCGGCCGGCGTCGGCATCGGCGACCTGCACTCCACCATGGGCCGCCTGGCGGCACGGGGCATCCGCGCCCATCTGCTGTCCGATCTTTCCCTTGAGTACTTGGACAAGCTGGTGGACAACATCGGCAAGGGGGACAAGGCCTACGCCAACCACACCGAGATCCCCTCCGGCGAGCACCGCGGCGTCGGCTTCCACGAAGCACCCCGGGGCACCCTGTCCCACTGGATCGTGATCAAGGACAAGAAGATCAAGAACTATCAGGCCGTGGTCCCCTCCACCTGGAACGCCTCTCCCCGGGACGGGCAGGGGAACGCCGGTCCCTACGAGGCCTCCCTGGCCGGCAACCCGGTGGCCAAGCCGGACCAGCCGCTGGAGGTGCTGCGCACCGTCCACTCCTTCGACCCCTGCATCGCCTGCGCGGTGCATACCATTGATCCGGAAGGCAAGGAAATCACCAAGGTCAAGGTAATGTAGCAATCGTCCCCTTTTCCGCAATCCCGGCGTCAGGCTGCACGGCGTCTTGTGCGGCGTACTGTACCGTACGCCTCCGCGCCGCCGTTTGCCTTCCTTGGCCTTGCGAAAAATTGAACGATTGCGAACGTTGTAAGAGGTGAAACATGAGAGTACTGATTTTTGGCGCCGGCAACCTGCTGCTGTCCGACGAGGGGTTTGGCGTGCATGTCATCCGCTACCTTGGCGAAAACTACCGCTTTGGCGACGATGTGGAACTGTACGACGGCGGCACCCTGGGGTTCATGGCTTCCCACAAGCTGGAGGAGGCGCAAGTGGTCTACCTGATCGACGTGGTCACCACCCCCGGCGAACCGGGCACGGTCTACCGCTTCGAGAAGGACGATTTCATCGGCCGCACCATTCCGGTGAAGATGTCTCCCCATCAACTGGGCATCCAGGAGATGCTGCTGCTCTCGGACATCCGCGGCCGCTGCCCGGACCAGGTCAGCCTGTTGGGTATTGTTCCCAAAAGCTATGAGGCGGGGGTGGAGTTGTCGCCGGAACTGGCGATCCGGCTGCCGGAGCTGGCGGAACTGCTGCGGAAGGAGCTGACTGAGGCCGGGGTAAGGATGGAGCCGAAGGCTGAGAAATAGAGATTGTTTTGCAAGGAGCCATGACGAAACTACCGCCGTCATGGCTCCTTGCAAATTACATTACCACTGCCAAGCTGTTTAAGCTTGCTGCTACAATGACTTCACGCCGCCAGCCGGAACGTCGCATCGATCTCATCCCACGGCACATAGAAATGCCCGCTGGCGTCTTTCTCCACCAACCCCAGCCGCTCCATGGTTTTCACGTCGTCAAAGACGTTGCGGTACTGGCGGTGCAGATGCTTGGCCAGCGCATTGATGCTGGTGTGCCCCAAGCGGCGCAGCTCCTGTAATAGCTCGAACCGCTTGGGAGTCAGGTGCTTGAGTAGTGACGGCAGATTATCAAAATAAAGCCGTTCCACCGGCTTGTCCGGTACCCAGCCGCCATCAAGGCGGTCAGCCAGCCCTTTCAGTTCATCAAAAAACTCGCTGTCGCTCTTGACACCTATTTTGAGATCGCGCTTTTCGTTCATGGTAGTCACATCCTTTCGATATCCGCTTCAAAATCCTCGATCAATTTACGGAGTGTGGTAAATGCATAGGATTCTTCGGACTCACCCAGATGCCGATGATCACCCTTACCGCGTTCATTATCGTAACGGAGCAGACATTTCCCTTCCGTGGTCCCGTAATACAAACGATACTTGAATGGATGCCCACTGCCGGGAAGCGGGTCGGACAACCGCCAGATAACCACCTCGATTATCCGATTCCGTCGTTCCTTCTTGTACTTGACGACTACCTGAGCTGTCCCCATAGCACCCTCTTAAAACATATGTCTTTTTATAACATAGTCTCGACCATCTGCAATTCAAATCTTCAGCATCATACCTTCTGCACATGGGTATCACGCTTGTCCCGCTCCTCAATCAGTTCGATGAACACCTGCTCAAGATCGGGCAGGCGGTCTGTGCCGCCTGCCCGTTGCTGTTTCAGCTCCAGCGGCGTGCCCACGGCGATCAGTTCGCCGCGGTAGATCAGGGCCAGGCGGTCGCAGTATTCGGCCTCGTCCATGTAGTGGGTGGTGACGAAGATGGTGACCCCGGAGGCGGCCAGGGTGTGGATCAGTTGCCAGAAGCGGCGGCGGTTCAGGGGATCAACCCCGGAGGTGGGTTCGTCCAGGAAGATGATCGGCGGTTCGTGGAGAATGGCGCAGCCCAGGGCCAGCCGCTGCCGCCAGCCGCCGGACAGCTCGCCGGCCCGGGCATGACGCCGGTCGGCCAGGCCGGCCATCTCGATCACCCAGTCGCTGCGCTCCTTCAGCCGGGCCGCGGGCAGGCGGTAGACCCCGCCGTAGAAGGCGATGTTCTCCTCCACGGTCAGGTCTTCGTACAGGGAGAACTTCTGGCTCATGTAGCCGATGTTTTCCTTGATCCGTTCCGCATGGCGGTTGACGTCGAAGCCGGCCACGCTGCCGTTGCCGCTGCTCGGTTCCAGGATGCCGCAGAGCATCCGGATGGTGGTGGACTTGCCGGCGCCGTTGGGCCCCAGGAAGCCGAAGATTTCCCCCCCGGGGACGTTGAGGCTGACCTCGTTGACGGCGATGAAGTCGCCGAAACGGCGGGAGAGCCGGTCAAGGGTGACCGCCGGCTCCGCCGAGGCGAGGTCCGGGGCGGGACGGCGCTGCACCGCCGTGTCGGCCCCTTCCCCCATGACCGTGATGAAGATGTCCTCCAGGGTGGGGTCAACAATGGCCGGATCGGCCAGTTGTTTCAGGTTGGCGGGGGTGTCGCAGGCCAGAAGCCTGCCGTGGTGCAGAAGCCCCACCCGGTGGCAGCGCTGGGCTTCGTCCAGGTAGGCGGTGGCCACCACGATGGTGACCCCCTCGGCCAGCAGCCCCTGCAAAATCTGCCAGAACTCCCGGCGGGAGACCGGGTCCACCCCGTTGGTCGGCTCGTCCAGGAACAGCACCTTCGGGGTGTGGATCAGGGCACAGCAGAGCCCCAGTTTCTGCTTCATGCCGCCGGACAGGGCGCCGGCACGGCGTTTGCGAAACGGCTCCATGCCGCTCATGGCCAGCAGCCGGTCGGCCCTGGCTGTCCATTCGGCCTTGGGCACGCCGAAAATGTCGGCGTGGAAACGGATGTTCTCCATCACGGTCAGATCGGGATAGAGGCCGAAGCGCTGGCTCATGTAGCCGATGTCGTCGCGCACCGGCTCCAGCTTCCGGCAGGAGCAGCCCAGCACCAGGGCCTCGCCGGAGGTCGGCGCCATCACCCCGGCCAGCATCCGCAGGGTGGTGGTCTTGCCGGCGCCATCGGAACCCACCAGGCCGAACAACTCTCCCGGGGGGATGACGAGGGTGAGCCGGTCTACGGCGGTCAGGTCGCCGAAGCGTCTGGTCAGGTCGGTTGTGGTGATGACATCCATGGAGGGCCTTCAATGAACCAATGCCGGTGGCGCTGCATTATGGCGTTATTTGTATGAGTGCATCCACCGGCATCCCCGGCTTCAACTCAAGGCTGAGGTTGGGGACCGTGATCTTGATCCGGTAGACCAGCTTGACCCGTTCCGTTTCGGTCTGCACATTTTTCGGGGTGAACTCGGCCTGCTGGGCGATGAAACTGACCGTGCCGCTGTAGCTTTTGCCGGGCCAGGTGTCGCTGGTGACCGTTGCCCTCTGCCCCAGCTTGATCCGCCCCAGTTCGGTTTCCGGGATATAGGCCCGTATCCAGACCTCGTCCAGCTTCCCCACGGTCAGCACCGGACTGCCGGCAGCCAGCATCTCCCCCGGCTCGGCATGCTTGGTCAGCACTTGGCCGCTGACCGGCGTGGCCAGCACCGCATCGGCCAGACGGCTGTCGGCCAGAGCCCGGCTGGCGGCAGCGCTCTCCAGGGTGGCGCGGGCCTGCTGCACCGCATCGGGCCGGGGACCGGCCTTCAGCAACCGCAGCCGCTCCTCCGCCTCCCGCACGGCGGCGGCGCTGGCATCCCGGGCGGCCCGGGCGGTGTCGAGGTCTCGCTGCGCTACCACCTCCTGCCTGATCAGTTTCTCCATCCGCACGGCATCCTCGGCGGCACGCACCGCCTCGGCCCGCAGGCGGGCCAGGGCAGCCTCGGCCTGACCGATCTCCTCCCGCCGGCTGCCGGCTTCAAGGTCCTGCAGCGCCGCCCGGGCGGCACGCTCCTGGGCGCTGCGGGCCCGCTGCTCCTCCCGCAGTTCTGTCTCCTCCAGCCGAGCCACTTCCTGACCGGCCCGCACGGTCTGTCCCTCGTCAACCAGCCGCTGTAACAGCCTGCCCGGCACCTTGAAGGAGAGGGCCACGGTGGTGGTCTCCACGGTGCCGGTCACCTTCAACACTCCCTTTCCCTTGTCGCGGTTGCAACCAACCGCCAACAGCGTGAACCAGACGAGCAGGACCGATGCAACGGCCCGCGGATATAGGGACATGACACTCCTCCTTCCGCTGGCAGTGTACCACAGTTGCCGCAACTTCATACCTCTTCCGAACCCTGCCGAGCTCTTCCCCTTGCCGAATCCTCAGAATCGGTTATGATGTGGCCCCATTGTCAGCATCTCCCGGTACGGAGGAACCCCATGAAAATCAGATCCGTTGTTCTGACAACCGCAGCCCTCGTGACCCTGGTGACCACCCAGGCCGTTGCCGGCAGCTTCGACCTCGGCGTCCGCTACGGGCGCAGTATCGAGGAAAACGGCACCACCGTGGAGGTGGCGGCCCGCTACTTTCCGATCCCCCTTGTCAGCCTGGGAGCCACCCTGGGCTACACCGGCCTGCGCTACAACAAGGGGTGGTACCACAAGGACGCCGACACCATGCCGCTGGGGGGCTACCTCAACGGACATCTCTCGATGATTCCGTTCGTGAAGCCCTATGCCGGTATCGGCGGCGTCTACTACGGTGTGAACAACGTCACCTCATCCAACCCGTTCGACCGCAAGGAAGAGCATTCCGGCACCATGACCGTGCAGGGGGGGGTGGATATTTCGCTGCCGCTGCCACTGCTCAGCCTGAACGTGGAGGCGCGGCGGCTGATCAATGACCGGCAGACGCTGGTGCTGGGCGGAGTCTGGCTCAGGTTCTGATGGAAAAACAACTGCGGAGACCGCCTGCTTCGTTGCGCGGTGCTCGCTCCCTCGCCTACCTGGTACGGTATGTCTCGGTCGCTGCGCTCCGTGCGCCTGGTAGCCGGCCTTCCGCGTGACGTTTTTCAGAACCTCTGTTCCTGAAACAAAAAAGCCGGGGCATGCCCCGGCTTTTTTTCATGTCAACTTCAGGAATTATTTACTTTTTTTCTTGCGCTGGTGCGGGTCCAGCTCCTTCTTGCGCAACCGGACAGAGGTGGGGGTCACTTCCACCAGTTCGTCGTCGTCGATAAACTCCAGGGCCTGTTCCAGGGTCATGATCCGGGGCGGGGTCAGCTTGATGGCATCGTCGGAGCCGGAGGCCCGCACGTTGGTCAGCTTCTTCCCCTTGCAGGCGTTCACTTCCAGGTCGTTGTCGCGGTTGTGCTCGCCGATGATCATGCCGCCGTACACCTCGGTGCCGGGGCCGACGAACAGGATACCCCGGGGCTGCAGGGCGTCCAGGGAGTAGGCCGTGGTCTCGCCGTGCTCCATGGCGATCAGCACCCCGTTCTTGCGGCCGGGGATGTCGCCCCGGTAGGGGGCGTACTCGTGGAAGGTGTGGGTCATCACCGCAGTACCCCGGGTGTCGGTCAGCACCTCGCCCCGCAGGCCGATCAGACCGCGGGCGGGCACCACGAATTCAAGGCGCACCATTTCGCCCATGGGGTGCATGGCCACCATTTCGCCCTTGCGGGGGCCCATCTTTTCGATGATGGCGCCCTGGAATTCCGAGGCCACATCCACCACCAGGTACTCCATCGGCTCCTGCTTGACCCCGTCCTTTTCCCGGACGATCACTTCCGGCTTGGAGACCGCCAGTTCAAACCCTTCCCGGCGCATGTTCTCGATCAGGATGGAGAGGTGCAACTCCCCCCGGCCGGAGATCTTGAAGGTGTCCGGCGAATCGGTATCTTCAACCCGCAGCGAGACGTTGGTGCGCAGCTCCTTGGTCAGCCGCTCCCGGATGTTGCGAGAGGTGACCCACTTGCCTTCACGGCCGGCAAAGGGCGAGGTGTTGACGATGAAGTTCATGGCAAGGGTCGGTTCGTCGATGGAAACGTAGGGGACCGCCACCGGGTTTTCGGCCGAAGCCAGGGTCTCACCGATACTGATCTCGTCGAAACCGGCCACGGTCACGATGTCGCCGGTGCCGGCCTCCTGAATCTCCACCTGCTTCAGCCCTTCGTAGCCCAACAGCTTGGTGATTCGGCCCCGGCTGACGGAGCCGTCCTGCTTGATCATGGCCACGGTTTCACCCGACTTGACCTGACCGTTGAAAATCCGGCCGGTGGCGATCCGGCCGATGTAGTCGTTGTAGTCGATGTTGGCGATCAGCATCTGGAAGGGGGCCCTGGCGTCGCCCTTGGGGGGGCGGACGTTGGACTCCACCACGGCAAAGAGCGGCTCCATGCTGTTGGATTCGGCATTGATATCCAGCTTGGCGTAGCCCATCTTGGCACTGGTGTAGACCACCGGAAAGTCCAGCTGGTCGTCGTTGGCCTCCAGTTCGCAGAACAGGTCGAACACCATGTTCAGCACCTCGTCCGGCCGGGAGCCGGGGCGGTCGATCTTGTTGATCACCACGATCGGCTTCAGCCCCAGGTCCAGGGACTTCTTCAGCACGAAGCGGGTCTGGGGCATGGGGCCGTCCAGGGCATCCACCAGCAAAAGCACCGAATCCACCATCTTGAGCACCCGCTCCACCTCGCCGCCGAAATCGGCGTGGCCGGGGGTATCCACGATGTTGATCTTGTACTGGCCATGGTGGATGGAGAGGTTCTTGGCCAGGATGGTGATGCCCCGCTCCTTCTCAATGTCGTTTGAGTCCATCACCCGCTCGGTGATGGCTTCGTTTTCGCGGAACACCCCGGAATGCTTCAGCATGGCATCCACCAGGGTGGTCTTGCCATGGTCGACGTGGGCGATGATGGCGATATTGCGGATTCTCTCTTGCATCAAATGTGCTCTCCGTTATTTCGAAACGAATTTTTTGCTGTAGACGGCCGGCGCCGCCTGCTCGCTGCGCCGCTTGTTGAAGGGCTTGCCGAAACTCTTGCCGGAGCCGCCGGCAGGGCGGCCGCCGGAACGGTTGCCGTTGCGGCCCGACGGCGCGGTCCGCAGGGAGCTTTTCGGCTCCAGGCCTTCAATCATATGCTGGGCAATCTGCTTGCCGGTAAATTTCTCGATCCTGCCCAAGAAGCCCTGCTCCGCCGGAGAGGCGAAGGAGATGGCCACGCCGGAGGCGCCGGCCCGGCCGGTGCGGCCGATGCGGTGGACGTAATCCTCGGCAAAGCGGGGCAGGTCGAAGTTGATCACATGGCTGATGCCGGTGACGTCCAGGCCGCGGGCCGCCACATCGGTGGCCACCAAGAGCCGTACCTTGCCGCGGCGCATGTCGGTGATGGCCCGGTTGCGGGCCCCCTGGCTCATATCGCCATGCAGGGCGCGTACCGCATGCCCTTCGGCGGCCAGCTCCTGGGCCAGGGTTTCGGTATCGCGCTTGGTGGCGGAAAAGATGATCGCCTTTTCCATCTCTTCGTTGGACACCAGGTTATGCAGCAGCCGCATTTTGTGGCCCAGGTTGTCGGCCACCAGCAGGCGTTGTTCGATATGGTCGTGGGTGATCTGCTTGGGGGAGATCCGGATGGTGGCCGGCTCGGTCAGCAGGTTGCCGGCCAGCTTGGCGATGCGGGCATCCAGAGTGGCCGAGAACAGCAGGGTCTGGCGGTCGGCCGGAGTGGCGGCGGCGATGCTCTCCACCGGCTCGATGAAGCCCATGTCCAGCATCCGGTCGGCCTCGTCCAGAATCAGCATCTCCAGGCGGTTCAGGGAAAGACGGCCCCGCTCCAGGTGGTCGATCAGACGGCCGGGGGTGGCCACGATCAGGTCAACGGGGCTGGACAGCAGCTGCAACTGTTCCCGGTAGGGCATGCCGCCCAGGATGGCGCCGCTGCGGATACGCATGAACCTGCCGTAGGTGCGCACCGCGTCGGTCACCTGGGTGGCCAGCTCGCGGGTGGGGGTCAACACCAGCACCCGAGGGCCGCGGCCCGGCTTGGCCGGATTGGCAAGGATGCGATGCAGGGCCGGCAGCACAAAGGCGGCGGTCTTGCCGGTGCCGGTCTGGGCCGAAGCCAGCAGATCCTGCCCGGTCAGCACCTGGGGGATGGCCTGGGCCTGGATCGGGGTCGGCTCGCTGTAACCACAGGCGGTCAGCGCTTTCAGTAACGAGGGGTTCAGGTTGAGGTTTTCAAACGACATGAGGATGTTTCCATTTCTGTTTTCCAGCAGGGAAAACCGTTTCCGGCAGCTTCCGGCGCAGGTCAACCATCGGCACAGGACTCTCCGTTACCGGTACGCGTGCAGGCGTTCCGGTTGGCAAGTGCATGGGTTGACGGACTGAAGGCGGAGGAGAAAGGCGTACCGGTCGGAAACAACACAGGTCTGCGAAGAAAAACCTACAAGGGGACTGGAACAACTTTACTGCCCGCCAGGGCATCAAAAATAACTGTTTTTTATACGACAGAATGAAATTGAAAAGCAAGCTAATTGTTGCGGGTGGCACACAGCGGTGGTAAAGTAACCGGCATGTCTCTCTTCAACCTTACAACCGACTACACCCCCCGCGGCGACCAGCCCCAGGCCATCGACGAACTGACGGCCGGTATCGAGGCGGGCGACAAGCACCAGGTGCTGCTGGGTGTCACCGGCTCCGGCAAGACCTTTACCGTGGCCAACGTCATCGCCCGCACCGGCCGGCCGGCCCTGGTACTGGCCCCCAACAAGACCCTGGCGGCCCAGCTCTACGGCGAGTTCAAGGAGCTGTTCCCGGACAACGCGGTGGAGTTTTTTGTCTCCTACTACGACTACTATCAGCCGGAAGCCTACCTGCCCAACACCGACACCTTCATCGAGAAGGACTCGTCCATCAACGACGAGATCGACAAGCTGCGCCACTCCGCCACCCGTTCGCTCCTGACCCGACGGGACGTGATCATCGTAGCCTCGGTTTCCTGCATTTACGGCATCGGTTCGCCGGAAGCCTACCAGGCCATGCACATCTTCTTCCACCAGGGGGACAGCTACGGCCGGGACGCCCTGCTGAAAAAGCTGGTGGAGATCCAGTACGAACGCAACGACACCGATTTCCACCGGGGCACGTTCCGGGTGCGG
The DNA here is from genome assembly GCF_933509905.1 of Trichlorobacter ammonificans. Classification (GTDB taxonomy): domain Bacteria; phylum Desulfobacterota; class Desulfuromonadia; order Geobacterales; family Pseudopelobacteraceae; genus Trichlorobacter; species Trichlorobacter ammonificans. The sequence goes on from NZ_OW150024.1 coordinate 2,905,840, forward strand.
GGGGATGTGATCGAGGTCTTTCCGGCCTACGACAGCGAACGGGCACTCAGGATCGAGTTCTTCGGCGACGAGGTGGAGGCAATCTCCCAGATCGACCCGCTGCGCGGCGTGGTGTTGCAGAAGCTGTCCAAATGCGCCATCTACCCGGCCTCCCACTACGTCTCCACCAAGGAAAACATGGAGCGGGCCGTGGCCCAGGTCCGCCTGGACCTGGAGGAGCGGATACGCCACTTCAAGGCCCAGGGGAAGCTGCTGGAAGCCCAGCGGCTCGAACAGCGCACCTACTACGACATCGAAATGATGGAGGAGATGGGCTTCTGCCAGGGGATTGAGAACTATTCCCGCTACCTGGACGGCCGCGCCCCCGGCGAGCCCCCCTTTACCCTGATCGACTATTTCCCGGACGACTTCGTGCTGTTCGTGGACGAGTCCCACATCACCATCCCCCAGGTAGGCGGCATGTACCGCGGCGACCGCAGCCGCAAGGAAACCCTGGTGGAGTACGGCTTCCGCCTGCCCGCGGCTTTGGACAACCGGCCGCTGAATTTCCAGGAGTTCGAGGGCCGGATCAACCAGGTGGTGCATGTCTCCGCCACCCCGGCCGACTACGAGCTGCAGCAGTCCGGCGGCGTCTTTGTGGAGCAGGTGATCCGTCCCACCGGCCTGGTGGACCCGGCCATCGAGGTGCGTCCGGCCAAGGGGCAGGTGGACGACCTGCTCCACGAGGTGCGCCAGACCGTGGCCAAAGGGGACCGGGTGCTGGTGACCACCCTCACCAAGCGGATGGCCGAGGAGTTGACCAACTACTACCAGGAGCTGGGGGTGCGGGTGCGCTACCTGCACTCGGACATCGACACCATCGAGCGGATGCAGATTTTGCGCTCCTTGCGGCTGGGGGAGTTCGACGTGCTGGTGGGGATCAACCTGTTGCGGGAGGGGCTGGACCTGCCGGAGGTGTCGCTGGTGGCGATTCTGGATGCGGACAAGGAAGGGTTCCTGCGCTCCGCCCGTTCCCTGATCCAGACCTGCGGCCGGGCGGCCCGCAACGTGGAGGGACGGGTGTTGATGTACGCCGACACCGTCACCCGTTCCATGCAGGGCTGCATCGACGAAACCGAGCGACGCCGCACCAAGCAGCTGGCCTACAATATCGAGCACGGTATTACTCCGGAAACGGTGAAGAAGGGGATGCGCACCATCCTGGAGTCCATCGAGGAGAAGGATTACACAGCCCTGCCCACGGTGGCCGAGACGCCGGAAACCTACGGGGTGGAACTGAAGGATATTCCCAAGGTGATCAGGAAGATGCGCAAGGAGATGCTGGCTGCTGCCAAGGAGCTGGATTTCGAAAAGGCGGCGGAACTGCGGGACCGTATTAAAATGCTGGAGGATGCAGAACTCAAGCTGCGCTAGCCTTGCTCTAGCGCCAGCAGGTCGTTGACCACCACCCCGGCCATGGTCAGGCCGAAGATGGCCGGAATATGGGCGCTGCTGCCCAGGATCACCCGCCGGTGCTCGCAGCTGAACTGCTGCTCGTCCTTGTTGGGGCAGATGCAGTCGCTCTTGCAGCCCCCCTGGTTGGCGTGGTCGATGCGGGCCTCCTCGGTGGAGTAGACGGTGGTGATGCCGTTTACGATGCCCCGCTTGCGCAGCAGCTTCCGTACATCCCGTGCCAGGCGGCAGGAATGGGTCTTTGAAATGTCCCCCACCTGGATCTTGGTGGGGTCCAGCTTGCCGGCCGCCCCCATGCTGGCGATAACCGGTATCCCCAGTTCCCGGCAGGTGGCCAGCAGGTGCAGCTTGGCGGTGATATGGTCGATGGCGTCCAGCACGTAGTCGTAGCCGTTGTCCAGCAGCAGTTCCCCGCAGCTTTCCGCGTTGTAGAACGCCTTGAACGGTCTGATTTCAGCATCGGGATTGATCCGGCGCATCCGCTCCGCCATCACCGCCGACTTGGCCTTGCCCACGGTATCGCTGGTGGCGTGGAGCTGGCGGTTCAGGTTGGTCAGGCAGATGTCGTCGAAATCAACGATGGTGATGGTGCCGATACCGGAACGGCAGAGCGCCTCGGCTGCGTAGCTGCCCACCCCGCCCAGGCCGAAGAGGGCCACGTGGCTGCTGCGCAGGCGCTCCAGCCCTTCTTTCCCCACCAGCAGTTCTGTGCGTGAAAAACGATGCAACGGCGCCATGATCCTGTTACTCCTCCTCCGGGCCGACGATCCGGCCCCCGCCCAGCACCTCATCCCCCTGATAGAACACCAGTGCCTGACCGGGGGTGACCGAGCGCTGGGGTTCATGGAACCGGACCCGGCAGCGGTTGTTGGGCGCGATGGTCACCCGGCAGGCAACCGGCTGGTGACGATAACGGATCTTGCAGGTAGTCTCGAACTCTTCAGCTGGCGGTTCAATAAGCCAACTGACCTCCTCGGCAGCCAGCCCGGCTTTTAGCAGGTGTTGCTGCTCCCCCACCACCAGCCGGTTGTGCTGCGTATCAATGGCCAGTACGTGCAGCGGTTCGCTCCAGGCGATCCCCATCCCCTTGCGCTGGCCGATGGTGTAGCGGTGCGTCCCTTGATGTCTGCCCACCACCCTACCGTTCAGATGGATGATCTCGCCCGGCGTTGCCGTGATGCCCCCCTGTCCCTCCAGAAAGGCCACGTAGTCGTCATTAGGGATGAAGCAGACCTCCTGGCTGTCGCTCTTCTGGGCCACCGGCAGGCCGAACTGCGCCGCCAGCCGCCGCACCTCGTCCTTGCTCTCCACCTCCCCCAGAGGGAAGATGATCTGTCGCAACTGCTCCTGGGTCAGGGTGTAGAGGAAGTAGGTCTGGTCCTTGCGGCTGTTGCGGGCCACCCGCAGGTGGCTGGTGCCATCCGGGTCAACGGTCTTGCGCACGTAATGACCGGTGGCCAGGAATTCCGCTCCCAGCTCACGGGCTGTTTCCAGCAGCCGGCCAAATTTGATGAAGCGGTTGCAGCGCACGCAAGGGTTGGGGGTCTGGCCATTCTGATACTGGGCAATGAAATCGCTGATAATCAGCCGCCGGAACTCTTCTTCGAAGTCGGCCACATGGTGGGGAATGCCCAGATGGGCCGCCACCACGGCCGCATCGTGCACTGCCGAGCCGGGGCCGGTTTTCAGCGGTTCGAACAGGCGCATGGTGATGCCGAATACCTCGTGTCCCTGCTGCTGCAACAGGGCAGCGGTGGTGGAGGAGTCCACCCCGCCGCTCATGGCTACCGCTATTCTGCTCATAGTTCTTCTCCCAGGATCAGCCGCACCGCCTGATTGGCCTGATGTCCGGCGGCAATGGCCACCCGCGGCGCCATCAGACCGTTGCCGGGCCGGGCCTCGGACAGACCGTCCCCCACCAGGTAGAGCCGCGACGAAACCTTGCGGGTGATGATGCTGTTGTTGCTGTCATACCCGGCCAGCCCGGAGGCCGCCACCACGGTGCAGGCAGGCATCAGGGAAAGCACCGTATCCACCAGCATCGCCTTCATGTCGGCCCGGTCAAAGGCCTCCACCACCACGGAACAGGGGGCAAAAATCTGCGGGATGTTGGCGGGGTCCAGCATGACCCGGTGTGGTTCCACCGTGACGTAGGGGTTGATCCGTTGCAGGTTGGCGGCCAGGGCTTCCACCTTGTAGAGGCCGATCTGATCGACAAAATACTGCTGGCGGTTCAGGTTGGACGGCTCCACCACGTCAAAGTCGGCGATGATCAGGCAGCCGACGCCGATGCGGGCCAGGGCTGTCGCCACTGCCGAGCCCAGGCCGCCCACGCCGGCGATGCCGACAACAGCCTGTTTCAGACGAGCGTGGACACCGGGGGTGTGACGGGCCGCCATCAGGAATTCCAGCTCATCCTCTGAAGGCTGTTCGCCCCGCCGGATCAGAAACAGTTCGTCCCCCTCCTGCACCATGGTTTCTGGCGGCGCAGGAAAACCGTTCAGGATCAGCACGTCGGCGCCGGGCCGGAACTGTTCCGCCACCTGCCCCAAGGTGAGGCCGCCGGTGACGACGGCAGGTTGTTCGTTGATACGGATGTTCATGGTCTACTGCATCGCCTGCTCAAGATCGGCGTACAGATCATCCGGATCTTCCAGTCCCACCGAAAGACGGATCAGGGTGTCGGTGATCCCCTTGCGCTCCCGTTCTTCCCTGGGCACCGAGGCATGGGACATCTTGGCCGGATAGGAGATGATGCTCTCCACCCCCCCCAGGCTGACCGCAAAGGCGGCCAGGTGGCTGTTCTCCAGCAGCCGTTTCGTGGTTTCCAGGGAGTCCACCTCAAAGGAGAAGACCGCCCCCGGCCCGTCGGCCTGGGCCTTGTGAATGGCGTACCCCGGATGTTCCGGCAGACCGGGGTAGTGGACCGCCGTCACCCTGGGATGGTTTTTCAGCCGCTCCACGATGATGCGGGTGTTTTCCTGGCTCTGGTCCATACGCACTTTCAGGGTCTTGATCCCGCGCAGGGTCAGGAAGGAATCCTGCGGCCCCAAACCGGTGCCGAAGGCGTTCTGGACGTAGCGGATGCGCTGGCCCAGCTCCTTGTCATTGGTGACCGCAAAGCCGCAGATCACGTCGCTGTGGCCGTTCAGGAACTTGGTGCCGCTGTGCAGCACGATGTCGCAGCCCAACTCCAGTGGCCGCTGCAGGTAGGGGGTCATGAAGGTGTTGTCAACCAGGGTGATGATGCCGTGCCGTTTGGCGATTGCCGCGGCCCCTTTCAGGTCGGTGACCTTGAGCAGCGGGTTGGAGGGGGTCTCCAGGTAGAGCCCCTTGGTTTCCGGGCGGATGGCTGCCTCGATAGCAGAAAGGTCGGTGGCATCCACGAAGGTGGAGCTGACCCCCATCCGGCTGAAGATGGAGGTGAGCACCCGGTAGGCGCCGCCGTAAACATCGTCGCAGACCACCAGGTGGTCACCGGGGGAAAAGATCATCAGGGTGGTGGAGATGGCGGCCATGCCGGAGGCAAAGGCCAGGCAGCGGCTTCCCCCCTCAAGGGTGGCGACCACCTCTTCGGCCGCCTCGCGGGTGGGGTTGTCCCCCCGGGCGTAGTCGTACTTGCCGAAATGCTCCATGGAGGTCTGGCGGTAGGTGGATATCTGGTAGATCGGCACCCCCAGGGCTCCGGTCTGCTGGTCGACGGTGGGGCCGCCGTGGATCATCTGTGTGGCGCGTTTCATGGTGTTATCCCTCCAGGGCCTGCCGCAGGTCTTCGATCAGGTCGTCGGCATCCTCAATCCCCACCGACAGCCGCAGCAGCACGTTGTTGATCCCGAGTCGCGCCCGCAGTTCCGGCGGGATGTCGGCATGGGTCTGCACCTCAGGGAAGGTCATCAGGGTCTCCACCCCCCCCAGGCTCTCGGCAAAGGAGATCAGTTCGGTTTTCAGCAAAACTTGCTCGACCAGGGCATGATTGTCAACCTCGAAGGCGATCATGGCGCCGAATCCGCCCGACTGCTGTTTCATCAATTCGTGGTCCGGGTGCTCCTCAAGGCCGGGATAATGCACCGTGGTGATCCGGGGATGGCTGTTCAGCCAGGTGGCGATTTTCAGGGCGTTTTCCTGGTGCCGGTCCAGGCGGACCCCCAGGGTTTTCATCCCCCGGATGATCAGCCAGGAGTCCTGGGGGGCCAGCACCGCGCCGACGGAGTTCTGGTAGAAGTAAATCCGCTCCGCCAGGGCCGGGTCCTTGGCCACCACCAGCCCCCCCAGGGTGTCGTTGTGACCGGCCAGGTACTTGGTGGCGCTGTAGACGGTGATGTCGGCCCCCTGGTCCAGGGGACGCAGCAGGTAGGGAGTCAGGAAGGTGTTGTCGGCGATCAGCAGCAGCCCGCGACTTTTGGCCAGACCTGCCAGGGCCGGCAGGTCGGCGAACTTGAGCAGCGGGTTGGTCAAGGTCTCCACGAACAGGGCCCTGGTCTCCGGCCTGATGGCCGCCTCAACCGCCGCCAGGTCGGTGGTGTCCACATAGGTGAAGGTGAGGCCGAACTGGTTGAACACCTTGTCGAAGAGGCGACAGGTGCCGCCGTAGAGATCCTCGGTCACGACAAAGTGGTCGCCGGCGTTGAACAGCATCAGCAGTCCGGTGATGGCGGCCATGCCGGTGGAATAGGCAAAGCCGCGCACGCCGCCGTCCAGACGGGCGATGCCGTCCTCAAGGGTCTGGCGGGTGGGGTTGCCGGAACGGGTGTAGTCGAAGCCGGTGCTCTGCCCCAGTCCCGGATGGCGGAAGGTGGCGGTCTGGTAGATCGGTACCGATACCGAACCGGTACGGGTATCCCATTCCAGCCCAATCTGCACTGCCTGAGTCGTGATCTTCATTGATGTCCTCCAAAAATAAAAATCCCCTTCCGGGGTGCGGAAGAGGATTTTTGCCAGGGCTCACTCTTCCTTATCTCCCGAAACCGTTTGCACGGATTCGCTGGAATTGGCACCGCGCTGATTAAGGCCGGTTGCCGCGACGTCACAGGGCCAGTCCCTCGGTCGCTCTCGATAAGAAGTATGTTGTTTACTTTTTTTGTGTAAAAATACAGGTGTATTTATGACAAAAGCACACAGATTTTGTCAATATTATTTTTCAGCAAACTACGGCATTTCATTCATGGCGCCGGTACGGTACCCCTGCAGATCCACCGACACATAAGTAAAACCGGCCTGTCGCACCAGCCGGAGCACATCGTCCCGCAGCGGACCCACCGCCCGGAGGAACTCATCCGGCCCCAGCTCCAGCCGGGCCACGGCATCATGGTAGCGCACCCGCAGCGTACGGAAGCCGAGCTCCATCAGGGCATCCTCGGCCTGCCCCACCTGCCGTACCCGCTCCGCAGTGATGGCGGTGCCGTAGGGAAACCGGCTGGAGAGGCAGGCGTAGGCCGGCTTGTCCCAAGTGGGCAGCCCCAGGTGACGGGAGAGCCGCCGGATATCCTCCTTGGTCAGTTCCGCCTCCTCCAGAGGGCTACGCACGCCGATTTCACCGGCAGCAACCCGACCAGGGCGGTGGTCGCCGCGATCATCCAGGTTGGTACCGTCCAGCACCCAGGCGTACCCTTCGGCATCGGCGATCTCCCGCAGCTTGCCGAACAACTCTTTTTTGCAGTAGTAGCAGCGGTTACGGGGGTTGTGGGTAAACTCCGGGATGTCCAGTTCCTCGGAACGCACCTCCCGCTGGCGGCCGCCGATCAGTGTCGCCAGCTCCCGTGCCTGTTGCCGCTCCCGCTCCGGATAGGTGGCTGACGTGGCGGTCACCGCCAGCGCCCGCTCACCCAGCTGGGCAACGGCAACCGCGAACAGCAGGGTGGAGTCAACGCCGCCGGAAAAGGCCACCAGGCAACTGCCCATTTCCCGCAGAATCTGCTCCAGTCGCTCCTTCTTGGTTGCAAGCTCGGCGGAAAGCGGCTCAGGTGTCATACCAACGCGGTCCATGAACGTCAGTGCCTGCACGAGGCCACGGTCAACTGCAGGTCAACGAGCAGTTGCCGGTCGGCATCGGGGTTGCGCCCCTTTTTGGTCAGATAATCGCCGGTCATCATGCCGCTGGCGCCGGCGGCGAATATCCAGGACTGCAGTTCCCGCAGGTTGCGTTCCCGACCGCCGCAGACCGTGATCTTGCGGTCCGGCAGCAGGAAACGGTAGAGGGCGATGGTCTGCAGACAATCGATGGGGGTGAGGTAATCCGCATCCTGCAAGGCGGTTCCCGGCACCGGATCCAGGAAGTTGATCGGTATGGAATCCACCCCCAGTTCCCGCAGCAAGAGCGCCAGCTCGATCCGCTGGGCAACGGACTCCCCCATGCCGAAGATACCGCCGCAGCAGACCTTGAGGCCGGCCCGCTTGGCGTTTCTCACTGTCTCCACATCTTCTTCGTAGCGGTGGGTGGTGCAGATAGAGGGGAAGAAGGACGCGGCCGTCTCCAGGTTGTGGTGGTAGGTGACCATGCCGGCCTCTTTCAGGGCACGGGCGGTTTCATAGTCAATGATCCCCAGGGAGCAGGAGGGTTCAACCGCCCCTGCTGCCGCAACCCGGCGTACCGCCGCGCAAAGCTCCTCCAGTTCCGCCCCGGCTGAGATACCGGTACCGCTGGTGATGATGCCGAAGCACTCGGAGCCGATCTGTTCGGCCTGCCGGGCCTGCTCGGCGATGGTGTCGGCGTTCACCAGGGGGTAGACCGGTGTTTCCGTGCTGTGATGGGCCGACTGGGCGCAGAAGGAGCAGTTTTCCGGACAGCGCCCCGACTTGGCATTGATGATGGAGCAGAGGGACACCTCCGCACCGAACTGTTGTTCCCGGATACGGCTGGCGCCGGCAAAGAGCTGGATCAGGTCGGCCCCGTGGGCGCCGGCAAGCACCAGGGCCTCGTCGGCACTCAGCCGATGGCCGTTCAGGACCTGTTCCGTCAGATCGTCGATAACGGTTTTCAGGGACATCGGTTACTTCATCCTTTCTTCAAACGTGCTTGTGGGCGACAAACGCAGCACGCAGGCAATCCATCAGGAAACGAAAAATCCCCTTCCGTCAAACGGGAAGAGGATCCGACCGTACCATCTCTTCCTTATCGGTCGAAGCCGCTGCGGCCGCTTCGTGGGAGTTGGCACCGTACCCCAGGGAAAATGGTTGCCGCGACGTCACCGGGCCAGTCCCTTGGTCGCTCCCGATAAAGACTATGTTTGTTTACCATTTTTGTGAGCTTAGCGGGGCGTTCATTTATGCCAACAGCTTCCGGGTTTTGTCAATCCTCTTTTCTCCGTCCGCTCCCCTTCCGTTCGAAGACGAGAAGAGCGTACTACATCTTCAACTCCTTGATGATTTCAGCCTGACGCTGGGCGATGTACATGCCGACCAGATCTTCGCTCCGCTTGTCGTGCTCGAACAGAAAAATACCCCGGGCCGGCGGACCTTCTCCCTCAAAACGGAGAAAACGGGCCATGATCCGCAACTGTTGCGGCTGGGGGTAATTTTTCAGATCAAAGGAAAAATTCAGATAAAAGTAGGCAAACTTCCCCAACAGGTTCTTGTCCGGAATCTCCAAGGCACACCCGCCCAGCGACAGATCCCTGAGCTTTGCCTCGAAAGTGTCCGGCCCCGCTTCCACCGCCAGCCGGAACAGGCCGCCGATCTTAACCCGAAGGGTCGTTCTACGGTCCGGCAGCACCTCGACATAGGCAAAATCTGAAAGAATAACCTCGTTGGTTTCCTCCTTGAACTCGGCGGTGGCGTAGAGGTCACGCCCGAGCTGTGGAGAGCGGATGATGGTATAGCGACTGTTCTGGATGGCCCGACTCTGAACTTCGCTGACGCGACAGGCCAGAGTATCACCGAACACGTAGAGAATTTCCACCGGCGACGAAACCGGTACTTCCTTGTAATAATTAAAAAACTGAAGTGCCGGCTTTGGTTGTTGCGCTAAAAGAGCCAGCCTGTTCAGAATATCGTCGGGTTCTATCCGCTCGAGCAGGCGCAGCTGGTCTTCATACAGCAACGATTCCATCGCCATCCTCCCTGTTGCCAACTGTACACGGTGACGTGCTCTCCCGCAAGGGGTGTCCTCTTGCCTTCAGCGGCAAATCATGACACAGTAGCGTAAAAAATCGGAATCATCGGGCCGGGGCGGAGAAGAACCGATTTTCCGCCCCGTTTTCGCCTTGATTCTTCCTTTCGGAGTGTTCATGGCCCTTCGTCTGTACAATACCCTTTCAGGTGAAAAAGAGCTGTTCGTACCCCGGGAACCCGGCAAGGTCGGCATGTACGTCTGCGGTGTCACCGTCTACGACTACTGCCATATCGGCCACGCCCGCGCCGGCATCGTCTTCGACGTCATTTACCGCTATTTGTGCTATTCCGGCTATGATGTGACCTTTGTCCGCAACTACACCGACATCGACGACAAGATCATCAACCGGGCCAACCGGGAGGGGAGCGACTACCGCACCGTTGCCGACCGCTACATCGCTGCCTTCGACGAGGACATGGAGCGCCTGGGACTGAAAAAGCCGACCGTCGAGCCCAAGGCCACCGACCATATCGGCGACATTATTACCATCGTGCAGCAGTTGATCGAGAAGGGACATGCCTACGAATCGGAAGGGGATGTGTACTTCGCCGTGGAGAGTTTCCCCTCCTACCTGAAGCTGTCCAAGCGGAACCTGGACGACATGCTGGCCGGTGCCCGGGTGGAGGTGGGGGAGAAGAAGCGGCATCCCATGGATTTCGCGCTCTGGAAGAACTCCAAGCCGGGGGAGCCCTGGTGGGAATCACCGTGGGGCAAGGGACGTCCCGGCTGGCATATCGAATGCTCCGCCATGAGTATGCGGTTTCTGGGTCCCTCGTTCGACATTCACGGCGGCGGTAAAGACTTGGTGTTCCCCCACCATGAGAACGAAATCGCCCAGTCCGAAGGGGCCAACTGCTGTCAGTTCGTCACGTACTGGCTCCACAACGGCTTTGTAAACGTGAACAGCGAGAAAATGAGCAAGTCCCTGGGTAACTTCTTCACCATCCGGGATGTTCTGGAGCTGTTCGATGCCGAGACGCTCCGTTTCTTCATCCTGTCCGCCCACTACCGCTCCCCCCTGGACTACTCCGACCAGAACCTGCGTGAAGCCCGCGCCGGTCTCACCCGCATCAACGAGGCCCTGGCCCATCTGGATGCGGTGCTGGCGGCACCGGCAGGGGCTAGTGTTCCCACCTCCGCCACAGAACTCACCGAGAAAACCGATACCCTGGCGCAGCGTTTCCGCGAGGCCATGGATGACGACTTCAACACCGCCCAGGCATTGGGCATCCTGTTCGATCTGGTGCGCACCCTGAATCGCACCCTGGCCGAAGCACCAGCCCCTGACGAGGCTACCCGTTCGGTGCTGGACCGCCTGCGCCGTACCATTGACCAGATGGGCGAGGTACTGGGACTATTCCGGCAGCGGCCCGCCGACTGGCTGGCGGCCCGCGACGCCGAAAAGGCCCGCAATCTGACCCTGACGACCGCCGAAATCGAAGCCTTGATCGCCGAGCGGAACGAAGCCCGAAAAAGCCGGAATTTCGCACGCAGTGACGAAATCAGAGCCTTCCTGTTGTCTCACAGTATCCAGCTCCTGGATTCGCCGCAGGGTACCACCTGGCAGGCCGTTGGGCAGTAACCACTGCCTTTGTGTTCCCGGTATCGGCAAAGGGGGTTGCAACTTAGTGCAGCCATGGTAGGCTGTTTCAGACAGAACCAGACTGTGAGGCTGCCGTGGATTGGGAATGCTGCTGGGATCGGGACATCGTCGCCATGGGCGACTGCCCCAACATCACCGAAGGCGACGAAGACCTGCTCACCTCACGCGCACGGCGCGTGCTTGAAAAATGCTGTGAATGTGAGCGTTTCCGCCGAGACCTGTCACGCTTCAACGACAGCGGCCACCCGCTGGCGCCGATCATTTCCGTGCTGCACAATGACTACCGCCGCCAGAAAAGCCAGATCCAGTCGCTGGTCAGCTTTCTGGACAGTAAAACCCTGGAAACCAGATTCCTGCACGAGCTCGGTTCCGTTCTGCAGAGTTCCGTCGATCTCGATGAGGTGCTCTCCGTTGCCCTGACCGCCATCACGGCAGGCAAGGGATTCGGGATGAACCGTGCCTTTCTGCTGCTGGCCGACCGTGAACGCCATCTGCTACGCGGCCACTTGGCCATCGGTCCCCGTTCTCTTGAGGAGGCCGGCCAGACCTGGCAGGAGATTGCCAGCACGGATATGGACCTGCAAAGCATGGCGCGCAGCTTCCAGCAATACAAGCTGCGCAGTGAGCGTGACAAATTCCAGGATATCCTGGACCAGTTGCAGATATCCCTTGACGACCAGGAGCACATCGTGGTCAAGGCGTTCGAGGATCCCTACCCGCTACTGGTGCGTAATGCCTTCAACAATCCCCAGGTTCCTCCCGACTTCGCCCGGCTGCTGGGGGTGGACACCTTCCTGGTTCTGCCCCTTATCTCCCGTCATCGGCGTATCGGTGCCATCATTGCCGACAACTTCATCACCCGGCGCCCCATTAGTGACGATGATCTGCGCTCCATTGAAACCTTCGCGTTTCCCGTTGCCTTTGCCATCGAACGGGCCTCCCTCTACGACCGGCTCCAGGAAGAGGTTGAAAAACTCCAGATTGCCAACCAGAAGTTGCATGAACAGCAGGAGTTGCTGGTCCGCATGGAAAAGATGGCGCTGGTGGGCAGAATCACGTCCAGTGTGGCCCACTCCATCCGTAACCCCCTGACCGTTATCGGCGGTTTTGCCCGCAGCATCCTGAAGACCACCCCCAGTAGCGACACCCGACGCGGCTTCATTGAATCGATCGTTGCCGAGACACGGCAACTGGAAGGAGTGCTGGACGAGGTACTCACCTATTCTGACTCGCTCTACCCCACCAGGGATCTTTGGGATATCACTCAGCTGGTGGAGGCCGCCCAGCGGGAAATCCAGGACCGCCTGCTCTACCACGATTATACGGTCCAGTTCCGCTCTGACCGGGAGTTGCCACCGGTCTGGGTTGACTTCAAGCAGACGGTCTACTGTATCCGTACCATCATTTTGGTGAACCTGGACGGGCTGGAACATGGCGCCATTACCATTTACCTGTCCCGTAACGGCGACGAGGTCGATGTCAACATTGAAGACAAGGGGCGCACCCTAAGCGAAGAGGAGTTGGAGGCGATGCTGACCCCCTTCGCGGAAACCTGCCAGATGGGATCGGGATTGAGTCTGGCCTTGTGCCGCAGCATGCTGGACAAACAGAACATCCCCTTCCTGGTGGTTGCCCCTCCTGAGGGAGGGGTCACCTATACCATCAAACTTCCCACCCGCAAGGAGGAACGCCATGAGCAGACTGCTGGTAGTTGACGACGAGGCCAACATCCGTCTGTTATACAGCGCCGAGTTGACCGACGAAGGGTACGAGGTGGAAACCGCTTCAGGCATTTCCGAAGCCCTCGAAAAGCTGGCCGCACAGAGCTTCGACCTGGCGCTGCTGGATATCAAGCTCAAGAATGAAAGCGGCATCGAGCTCCTGCAAAAGATCGTCAAGGAGCGTCACGACATGCCGGTGATCCTCTGCTCCGCCTTCTCCAGCTACAAGGACGACTTCTCCGCCTGGCTGGCTGACAGCTACGTGGTCAAGTCCGGCGATCTGACCGAGCTGAAGGAAGAGATCAAACGGGTTCTGGAAAAGAAGGCGCAGCGGCGGGCGGCGGGATTGTAAGCGGCAAAGCCTGCAATTACATGCCGATTCGGCGCACACAAGGAGGTTGTCATGAAAGCCGTCATCATGGCCGGTGGTTTCGGCACCCGTATCCAGCCGCTCACCGGCAGCATCCCCAAGCCGATGATCCCGCTCTTCAATCGGCCGATCATGCTGCATATCGTGGAGCTGCTGAAAAAGTACGACATAACCGACCTGGTGATGCTGCTCTACCATCAGCCGGGAATCATCAAGAAGTTTTTCCGTGATGGTGCAGATTTCGGGGTCAGAATCACCTACGTTACCCCGTTGCAGGATATGGGGACCGCCGGTGCGGTCAAGGCCGCGGAAAAGTATCTTGACGAACGTTTTCTGGTCATCTCCGGCGACCTGTTGACCGACTTCAACCTGAAGAAGGTCATCGACTTCCATGACGCCAACAAGGCAATGGCCACCATTACCCTCACCTCGGTCAAGGATCCGCTGCAGTTCGGGGTGGTGATAACGGACAAGGAAAAGCGGATTACCCAGTTCCTGGAAAAACCGGGGTGGGGCGAGGTGATCTCCGACACGATCAACACCGGTATCTACGTGCTGGAGCCCGAGATTTTCAACTACATTCCGGCCGGCGAAAACTTTGACTTTTCTCAGGATCTGTTTCCGCTGATGCTGCGCAACCAGGATCCGCTGTATGGTGTCACCGCCAAGGGGTACTGGCGGGATATCGGCAACACCGATTCCTACCGCGAGGCGTACCACGACATCTTCAAAGGGCGGGTCAATCTGAAAATTGACGAGGAAAAGCAGGATTACGTCGGCAAAGACCTGCGGATCGGTACCGACGTCACCCTGGAGGACGCCGGCGGCATCGAGGGCACGGTAGTGATCGGCGACAATTCACAGGTTAGTCGTGACGTCAGGATCAAGGATTCGGTCATCGGGCGCAACTGCACCATTGAAGCCGGGGTCAGACTGAACCGCTGCGCCATTTGGGATAACTCCTACGTCAAGAAAGGCGCCCGCATCACGGACAGCGTTATCTGCTCCAATGTGCGGGTCGGCCAAGCCGCTATTCTGGAGGAGGGGGTTATTGTCGCCGATGAAACTTCCATCGGCGACGAGGTCCACATTAAGGCCGATGTCAAAATCTGGCCCCGCAAGGTGATCGAGTCCGGCGCCACGGTCACCGCCAACCTGATCTGGGGGGAAAAGTGGAAGAAGTCACTTTTCGAAGGGGCCATCATCAAAGGCTTGTCCAACGTGGAGCTGACTCCTGAGTTTGCCGCCAAACTGGGATGCGCCTACGGCACCATGTTGCCCAAGGGGAGCTATGTGCTGGGCGGGCGGGATGCAAAACGTTCTTCCCGGATGCTGAAGCGCTGTTTCGTGGGGGGACTACTGTCCGCCGGCGTCAATGTGCGGGACATGACCATGACCTGTCTGCCGGTCATCCGTTACAAGCTGAAAACCTTCGGCGAGGTGGGAGGGTTCCACTTCCGGCAGGCATCTGACGATCCGGCATCGATGGAGATCGTGTTTCTGGACGGCGAAGGGCTGGACTTCTCCAGCAACATGGCCAAAAATGCCGAACGGATCTACTACAAAGAGAATTTCCGCCGTGCCCACCATACCGAGCCGGGGGCACTGGTCGACATCCCCCAGGCGGTGGACTTCTACCGGGAGGGCTTCCTGCGGGCCCTCAACGTCGAGCAGTGCCGCAAGGCTGCCTGGACCGTAGTGGTCGATTTCAACTTTGCGCCGGCCTGCCAGGTGCTGCCAATGCTGTTGAACGAGCTGGGCTGCAACGTCGTGGCTTTGAACGCTTACATTGATGAGGGCAAGGGGGGTGTCTCACCGAAGCCGAAGGATGAAGCCCTTCGTCAGCTTTCCACCATCGTCGGTTCGCTGGGGGCGCAGGCCGGTTTCTGGCTGGAGCCCGGTGCGGAGGCGATCACGCTGGTTGATGAGACCGGTACCATTCATGACGGTGTCGGCCTGCTTGCTCTGGTAGCGGCGCTCAAGCTCAAAGGGGAAAAGCGGGGGGCTATTGCCGTGCCGGTACAGGCACCATCCACCATCGAGCAGATGGCACTCAAGCGAAAATGCTCCGTAACCCGGACGAAAAGCAGTGATCGGGCCATGCTGGAAGCAGCGTCGTCATCGGAGGTCATCCTTGCGGGAACCATTGACGGCCGCTTCGCCTTCCCGGCGTTTCAGGGGGCCTTTGACGGCATGTTCACCATTGCCAAGCTGGTGGAGCTCAGTGCAATACTGGCGATTCCCCTGTCCAAGGTGTTGCAGGATGCCCCGACCAGGGCTTTCCACGAAGCGCGTGTCTCCTGCCCCTGGGAAATGAAGGGGGGAATCATGCGCAAAATGAGCGAGGACAGTCTCGACAAGGAGGCCAGCTTCGTTGATGGCATTAAAGTCCAGTTCGGCAACGACTGGGTCTTGGTTCTGCCGGATCAGTACTTGCCCTGTGTGCATATTTTCGCGGAAGCGAAAGACGACAGAACCGCTACTAAATTACTCGACAGCTACCAGAAAAAAGTTGAAGGCTGGAAAAAGGAATTGGCCTGAGACCATCACCGCAGTACCGGAAACCGTACAGCCCCGACTTCGGCGCTCGTGCCGCGGTCGGGGCTGTACGGTTCCAGCACAAAGAAAGACTGCTATCAGGGGGTTGGCGGCGCCGACCGCAAGCCTGCGGCAAGGTTGAAGTTGATATTGATCACGATGTCAAGCTTGTGGGGATCGCTGGGAAAGGCCATGACCTCAAACAGCCGTTTGTCGATGAACAGGCTCAGGTTAAGAAGATCCTCACGGACATTTTTAGGAAGCGGATTTTCCGGCATGGAAAGCTCACTCTGAAAAAAACTCCAGACTTTCTGGTTGTATCGTATCGCTTCATCCAGCATCTTTTCACGCTGGGGAGAGTCCCAGTTATCCTGGCACTGCTTCAGCTTCATCGCTGCCTTGCTGAGGACCGATGCTTCCAGTTCGCGGGGAGGAAGAAACTCTTTTCCTTGCTGTTCATAAACTGCCGTGTACTGGTTCGACATGGGTGGTAAGCTCCTTCTCGTACTCAATCAGGGTGTGGGCAATCTTCAAGGCCTGGTAGAAGCGGCTGACCGTTATCTGGTCGCAGATGGCGCTGATATAGGACCGTGTGCTGGGCGCCGCCTCCATAAGGTCATGGGCAAGCGTAAAGAAGTACTCGATATGCGCCGGGCGATTTTCCGCATCGATATAAATCAACTGCAACGTGAAGTATAGACGCTTTGCCGGCGTATCCGCTGCTTCTTCCGGCATGATATCCTTTTCACGCAGAATCGGCACGTTATTTTCGATGAAGAGCTCGGCATGCTTACCGCCGTTACGAATGACGGCCCCGCCGATGATTACCCGTTCATCCGCTTTGAGATTGAGCTTCAGCGGCACGGTTACGCTATCCTACAGTGAAGCGCCAATTGATTCACGCAATTGGGTAACTGCAGCCCGGGTAAAGGTCAGCTGCTCCTCGGCCTGCTTCACCTGACTGTCGGTAGCGGTCGGCGACAATTCGGGAGTATTCACGCTGGAACGCCTTCCCGTCGGAAACAGGTCATGCCAGAGATAGGCTACCCGCTCATAGACCGGCGCCGGAGGCGGCGGCACCGTCATCTGATTGATCTGCTCCCGGATTGCCTGATAACTCATCAGAATATCGCGGCGCTCGGCGCTTTCCGGAGGAAAAGGCGGAAAGTTTTTAACGATTTTTCCCAGCTGTTCTTTCATCTGCGCAATCATGTCCGAAGAAAGCTTCAAAGAAGTGCCGGTTTCGCGAAGACTTTTCGCGGTGCTGTTCAGCAGTTCGGTGACACTGCCGATTTTCTCCAGCGTTTCAATCGTCTGCTTGGGGACGGTAATGTTCACCGACACCTGCTCAGCCCCCCCTCCATCAGCAACGGCAGACGGCGTACGGGGTGGAGACGCGGGATTTTCTCCTGAAGCAGAAACTTCTTTCTGGACCGACAACGGCTGGCTGACAAGCGGCACACTCAGTGTTGACTGCAAAAGGCTTGATGCGGCGTCTACTCTCATATCGCACCTCACGGCAGGAGGGTATCAGACAAAATGGGGGAGAGATACGCTCTCTCCCCCATTATTGGGCTGCCTGTTCAGAAAACCCGGACGGACCGGAATTAGAACAGTCTCAGGACGGCCTGTGCTGCCTGTGAAGCCATCGAGAGGGAGGTGATGCCCAGGTTCTGACGGGTCTGGAGCATCAGCATGTTGGCGCCTTCCTCGTTCATGTCGGCCAGGGTCAGGTTGTCGGCACCAGTGGTCAGGGTGTTGATCATGGTGTCGGTGAAGGCCTGACGGGTGGTGATAACGCTCAGGTTTGCCGAAAGCTTGGAGGACTCGGTACGCAGCGTGGAGAGAGCGCTCTCCAGTTGCAGCGACGAGCTCTTGATGGCGTTGGTGCCGTTGCTGACCACCGAGTTGTCCCATGCGGTGCTGGTAGAACGCTTGGTAGCTGCCGTGCTGCTTTCTGCAGTAGCAGAGGTCACGCCGCCATACGAACCGGTGATGCCGACCTTCTGCAGGGAGAGACCAACGCTGGTAGCGTTGAAACCCTTGATCTTCAGGGTTGCATCGTTGGTGACCGGTGCAAATTCAACGGTCAGGTCGTCCTTGGTCAGGAAGTTGGTGCCCCGGTAGCCGGAGTCGGAGGCCAGCTGGTTGATCTGGCTCATCAGGGTGTTGTAGGTGTTGGCGTAGTTGGCCCGCTCGGTCAGGTTCGCGGTGGAAAGCGCTGCCGAGGCAACACCTTTTGCCGCTTCGATCAGGGAGGTGATGGCCTTGATGCCGGCGTCGGCGGCCTTCACGGCCTGCACCGCTTCAGACATGCCGTCCTTGCGGATGGACAGGTCGGCTGCCCGGCTGTTGTGGCCTTGAGCCGCAAAGAAGTTGGTGGGGTTGTCGAGGGCCGAGTTCACCTTCTTGCCGGTGGACAGACGGTCCTGGGTCCTGTTGATCAGCGTGTTGGTGTTCTGCAGCGAGAGCAGGTTGCTCCGCATGCCCGAGGTGAGGGAAATATCACTGATTGCCATGGTGATGCTCCTTTCTAGGATAAGGTGCGACATTCTTGTCGCTTGGTTGGGTTATTTTACTTTACGGTTGCTTTTTGTAAAGCTTTAAGAGATTTTTTCACCAACTTTTTTATTCAGGAAGATTTTCCGCCATATGCCCCACACTGAAGCCGAACAGTCGCTTTTCTACATCAATCGAATGCTGGACCTTGCCGCCAGCCACCTGGCGGCGGCGCGTACCACGATTGCCCGTGACCTCTGCCGCAAGGTACTCGAACTGCACCCTGGAAACTTCGAGGCTTCCTACCTGCTCGCACGAGCGGCGGCAAAGGACAATGATCATGCCGCCGCCGCCGAATTGATCCGTGCAGTGGTTACACCCCACACCCGCGATCCGGCCCTGTTACGTGAGTTCGCGGACTATCATCGAAAGTCCGGAGAGCACACACAGGCACTTACCTATTTCAAGACATTGGCGGCGCAACACCCTGACAGCTACGATGCTTGGTATCATCTCGCGGAGCTCTGGCTGGATGTTGGGAACAGCGAAGGCCTTCAGCAGGCGCTGCAGCATGCCGGTCGTCTCGGAGACGGCCGGCATAGTGCCTGCTATGATCTGGCGGCCCTGTACGAACGAGCCGACCTGGTTTCTTTGGCTGAGCAGTTCCTGCACAATGCGCTGCACATGGCACCGAATAACACATATTATCTCGGGGCACTGGCCAATCTGCTCAAGCGTATCGGCAAAGCCGACGACGCGGCCACATATTATTCCCGTCTCGCGACGGACCTGCCTGCTTCCGATGTAAACCATCAGACGCATACCAACCACCTGATGAACTATATCTGCACAACCGCCTTCAGTCCTGAAGCGATTTATGAGCATCACCTCCACTGGGGCAAACAATGCTGCCGCAGCGTCACAGTATCGTCGGCACCGTCTCGCCGTACCCGACAGCCAGAAAGACCGCTCAACATCGGTTATGTTTCCGCTGATTTTTGTCGCCACCCCGTGGCGTTCTTCATTGAACCCCTGTTAAGTACCCATGACCAGAACCATTTCAAGATATTTCTTTACGCAAATCTCGAATACGAGGATGACGTCACGGCCCAGATCAGACAGCGTCCCTGCAGCTGGCGGAACATTTTCGGCATCAGCGATGATGAAGCCTGTCGCATGATCGAGGCGGACGGTATTGACATACTGGTGGACCTGGGTGGCTTGACTCGCAAAAACCGGCTGCCGATTTTTGCCCGCCAACCGGCGCCGGTTCAGGTAACCTGGCTGGGATACGCCCATTCGACCGGCTTGCCCACCGTCGATTACCGCTTTACAGATGCCGTTGCCGACCCACCGGGGATGACGGAACATCTGCATACCGAACAACTGTACCGGTTGCCGGATTGTTTTCTCGGGTACCATCCGCCGCTGGATCCGCCGGACATTTCTCCATTGCCCCATGGGGCGAACGGGTATGTCACCTTTGTCGCTTTCAACAACCTTGCTAAAACCAATGACCGGCTGCTGGGCTGGTGGGCGGAAATTCTGAAGCAGGTGCCGGATGCGCGGCTGATGCTGAAGGATAGCAGCTTTACCAAGGATTACCGTTTCCGGGAGGTCTGGCTCGACCGGTTTGCAGCACTGGGGGTCACCGCCGACCGTATCTGTCTGTTGGGGCGTTCGGCAACCGTTCATGACCACCTGCGATTACTGGGCACTGGTGATATTGCCCTTGACACGTATCCCTATAACGGCACAACCACCACCTGCGAAACCCTGTTTATGGGGACACCGGTTGTAACGCTGGCCGGCCCGTCTCACGTCGCACGGGTCAGCGCCAGTATTCTTACCTGCGTGGGAGCACCCGAACTGATCGCCCGCACTCCGGAGGAATATATCGCGCATGCCGTAAGCCTGGCGACGGACACCAGCCGCTTGCAGTACTACCGCACAAATCTGCGCCACATGATGCAGAAGTCGCCCCTGATGGATTTTGATGGTTTTGCCCGCAAGATTGAAATAGCCTACCGGGATATCTGGCGGCGATGGTGCCATACGGTGGAAGAAAGGGAACCGGCATGACGAACAAGATGCGACGTTTACATATCGGAGGAGTTGAACGAAAAGAAGGCTGGGAGCTCCTGAACATATTTCCCTCAGAAGCCGTAGACCACGTCGGGGATGCGCGAGACCTGTCACGGTTTGCCGATAGCACTTTTTACGAGCTGTATGCTTCGCATGTGTTGGAACATTTTGATTTTACCGGCGAACTGCTCGCTGTACTCAAGGAATGGCTGCGAGTGCTGGTTCCTGGCGGCAGGCTGTATCTCAGCGTACCGGACATGGATGTCCTCTGCGCACTGTTTCTTTGCAAAGAGGCCCTTTCGGTCGAGCAGCGCTTTCACCTCACGCGCATGATGTTCGGGGCACACTGCGACCGGTATGATTATCATTTGTCCGGCCTGAACCGAGAATTTCTGGAGCAGTTTTTGCGTCAGGCGGGCTTCGCAACTCCATTGGTTGTAACATCGTTCAACCTTTTCAATGACACCAGCACCCTGACCTTTGAAGGAGTGCCTATCAGCCTGAACATGATTGCCAAGAAACCCTTCCACCCCTAATGCATCTTCCCAAGATCGCAATTCTGGGCGGCCACTACCTGAAGAATCTCTGCCTTCCGGAGGGTGTCTGGTCCTGCAACCTCCCCTTAAGCATTGATTCCGGAGCCGATAATTCCGTACAAAAGCTGCTGAGGGACCAGTGCCCGTTTCAGCCCGACCTGCTGCTGTTCGCCGACCAGGGCTGCCTGCCGATGCTGACCGGATTCGATGATTTGGAGGTTCCCTGCGCCGCCTACCTGATCGACACCCACCTGCACTACTGCTGGCACCGCCACTTTGCCGGCATGTTCGACCAAGTTTTTGCCGCACAGCGAAACGCCGCCGCAAGCCTGGAACCCCACGCTCTTTCCTGCCGCTGGCTCCCCCTGTTCAGCAGGCACGGCAACCTCAGGGAGCAGCTGCCAAAAGAACACGACATCGTTTTTGTCGGCACCGTCGACTCCCGCAGAAACCCGGAACGTGTCGGTTTTCTTGACGCATTCGCCCGCGTCATGCCGCTTGCCGTTCGCTCCGGCGATTATCGACGCCCCTACAACACGGCCCGGATTATTCTCAACCAGTCGGTACGCAACGACCTCAATTTTCGCGTTTTCGAGGCGCTGGCCAGCGGCGGTTTCCTGCTGACGGACGATGTGGGTAACGGTCTTGAGCTGCTATTTGAACCGGGGCGTCACCTGGTAACCTATGCCAAAGGCGATGTTGCCGATGCCACGGAAAAAGCCCGATACTATCTGAAGCATCCGGAGGAACGGGAATGTATCGCTGCGACCGGCCATGCCCGGGTCGTCGCCGAACATACTCTTGCCATCAGAAGCCAGCAACTGGTTGCACTATTGACCGCCCACGCGGATACCGCGTGTCCCCACCCGCAGCGACGGGGACTTAAAAAACTGGCGGCGGGCCGCAGTTATCTGGCTATTGCACTGCTCATGGCCGACTTGGAAAAACTCGTCGGCAGCGGGAGCTATGGGCAACGGGTGGGATGGTATCGCTGGCTGGCCGGCGAGGCGCTGGAACATCATTCGACCATGGAGACCGCCGGTGAAGAGATCATGCCGGATCTGGCCCTGCTTGCCCACCTGCGGGGCGAAGCAGCCAGGGCGGCGGCCTACGCCCGGATCGCGCTCCTGAATGATCCCTGCAACCCCGAACTCCTGCTGCTGGCGGCCCGCATCAGCGCCAGTCGGGGCGACGCCGCGGCAGCGTCACGGCTGTACGCAACAGCTGTGCAGGTGATCAACGACCTCCGGGGCCGCTCATCGGACCAGCTTCTGCTGGAACATTTGCTGGAAGCTCTTCAGTTCTGCAGGCGTCAATTGTCATCCTGATCTCCTCCCGGCGTTTCCGCTCCCAGGAGAAAGGACAGCAGCTCATCAACCGCTCCCGCCCAGTCGCCGGGCTGTTGCTGCCGGAACAGCCGCATCGTCGGGTACCAGGGGCAGTCCTGCCGTGCAAGCATCCAGCGCCAGTCCGGCACAAACGGCAGCAACACGCAGACCGGCCGACCCAGTGCTCCCGCCAGATGCGCCACCGACGTATCAACCGAGATTACCAGATCAAGCTGCAGCATTATGGCGGCAGTATCCTCGAAGTCCCGTATGTCGGCCGTCAGATCCTGCAGGTGCATGCCCTGTGGCGGGCTGAGCACCTGCGTAGCGGCCTCTCCCAGTTGCAGTGAGTAGAACTTCACGCCGGTGAGCCGGCAGAGTGGGGCAAGATCAGCCAGGGTTGCCGACCTGCGGGGATCGGGCTCGGGACGGCCGGCCCAGCACAGACCGATACGGACTCCCGTCTCCCGCGACAGCTCGCGCCGCCAGCGCATGACCAGGGCAGGGTCTGGAGCAAGATACGGCACCATGTCATGCGGAATCGTGGCTGCCGTTGTACGAAACAGGTCCGGCAACGACAGCAGCGGCACCTGGTAGTCGACAACCGGCACAGAGTCCTCAGCATCAACAAGCGCCGTCATCCCCGGCAATGAGTGCAGGAGTCGCTGCAGTGGCCGCAGGTGGTTGTACAACAGCACGCGCGCCCCCAGTCCTGCCAGCATCGGAATATAGCGGACAAACTGGATGGCATCGCCGAATGCCTGCTCCGTCCAGACAAGAACGGCTTTTCCGGCAAGCGGCTCCCCTCGCCAGCGCGGAGCGTCGATGTTCGGGGACGGCACCGGATCCCGTTTGTTGAAGCGGGCCTCCAGCAACGCAAACCCCTCACTGAACTCCCCTCTGAGCAAGAGATTCTGGGCCAGGTTCCATGCTGCGGTCCCATGACGCGGATCAAGCCGGACCGCCCTGCGGAAGGCTGCCGTCGCCTCGGCCATTTGGTGGCGAGCCTGCAACGCACAGCCCAAGTTCATCCATGCCGCCGCCGACTCCGGTGCCAGTGCCGCCGCCTCGGCCAGAACGCGCAACGCTTCGTCCCATCGGTCCAAGGCGGCATTGACCGTACCCAGGTTTACCAATAGCTCAGGGTTCCGGGGGTCCTCGACGAGGGCTTGGCTGAACTGCTGCCGTGCCGCCGAGAGCCGGCCGGTCTGCTGGTATGCTTCGCCCAGCAGGCGGTGTACGCCGGAGACCGGGACTGCTGACCGCAGCCGTGTACCCAGTAGTGTAATACTTTCCTCAAACCGCCCCTCCTCATGCAGCAGCAGGGCCAACCAGCGGACAGCCTGCGGGTCGTCGGGAAGCACCTGCAGCGCGTGACGAAACCATGATTCAGCATCGGCATGGTGCCCGCGCTGGTAGGCGTGCAACCCCTGCCGCCGGGCATGCTCGCCGGCGAGTTCCCGCAAGAGTGGCTGCATAAAACTTTGTGGTGCAAGCATCTGCTCCCAAGTGTTGCGGGCCTCGCGGCAGCGCTGCAGCACCTCTGCCGGCGTGATCCGCTCCATCCATTCGCAGATTATCCGGGGAGCGCGGTCAACATCCCTCTCGGCAATCCGTATCACAAACCGGTCATAGGGGATTTGCGACGCAAACGGCAGGAGGCAGCCGTCGGCAATCAGTACCGGGATGCGCCCCATGCTCAGTGTTTCGAAGAAGCGGATCGAATTCATGCCATCGCCACGGGGACAGAGCGCGGTCAGCGAGTCCTCCAATGCGTCGAGATACCGTTGCCGCCGGGCCGCACGCAGTTCTGGATCCAGGTGCCCGTGGAACTTCGGCGCAATATCCAGGTGTGCCGCCAGGCGCCTATCGGCGCTAACCGCCAGCAACAGCCGTTCCCGCAAGGGAAATGATCCGGGATACCCGATGAAGCAGGTGTCCCAGCGGAAGCGCGACGGTTCGAAATGACACAAGCGGCCGCAATCCTCCACCAGATAGGGGACCGCGAGGATACGACCGGCTTCGGATGCCGCCACGCTGGCTTTGCAAAACAGCGCCTCCGGCACCGGTGAGCGACAATCGTCATGGGTGGACCACAGCAGATGTTTTTCAGGGAATTGCGCGTAGTGGGACAGGGAGGTCACAAATCGTGCAACCGACTCTCGTCCCAGATCAACCTGGAGTCGGCGCAGATCTTCGGGCAGCAGGCAAAAATCCGCCTCATACGGATCGTCTGTGGTAACGAGTGCCGCTGTTGGCAGCAGGTGACCGGTATGGCGCGCTCCCAGATAGTAGTCATCGGGGCGCCGGTAGATCAGAAAACGGAGTGAATGGGACGTAGCTGCCCGGTGCATGTCACCTGCCATTGATTGTCCAGAGTACCGTGGTATGATTATAGTGAATGGAAAGGCTGAAACTGCCGATAAGAGAAAAGCATTTTTCAGCAGTTCTCAGCCTGCTCAGCAAAGGATGGCTTGCCATGGAATCCCAAAGCCTTGTCGACAAAATGTTCTCCGCCCTTTCGTCCCAGCAGAACATCCGGGAAAGCGTCGCCACGTCGGCAGTCAGCAGCGGCCTCAGCCTGATGGAAAAAAAGAAATACAAGGAGGCTGCCGCCGCCTTCCGCCAGGCGACCGCCCTGAAGCCTGACTACGTCGATGCGTACAACATGATGGCGCAGGCCTACCAGAAACTCGGGCAGAACAAGGATGCAACCAGAGCGTACGTCATTTCGCTCAAGTTGGACAACACCCAGTCCGAAGTCCACGTTAATCTGGCCAACCTCTATATTGACCAGAAGCAGTATACCGAAGCGCAAGCCTCCCTGAAAGCGGCCACCCGGGCGGATCCGACCAATGCCCTGCCCCACTATACCCTTGGTCTGCTGCTCCAGCAATTGGAAAAGCCCGCGGAAGCAGAGGCCGAATTCCGTCAGGCCGTCCGCCTTGCTCCCACTGACGGCAACGCCTACTACGGGCTGGCTACCGCATTGAGCTCCCAGGAGCGTTACAGTGAAGCGGTACCGCTGCTCCAGAAGGCCATGCAGCTGAAGAAGAACTTTGCGCCTGCAATGGTGGAGTTGGGGAGGATTTACGCCAAACAGGGCGAGGAGGCAAAAGCCCAGGAGGTGATCACCAGTCTGAAGGCGCTTGACACCGACCAGGGAGATGTTTTTGCCGCCGACCTGGAGGAACTGCTGCGTAAACCGAGACTGCTGGCCGTTATCGGCGAACAAAGCACGCTCAAGTACAAGACCAGCACCATGCCGCTTCTGGCCATTGATCCTTCGGTGTACATCAAACCCGGTGCTTCAAAAGAGTTCAGTATGACCTTCCAGTTTTCCACCGATATGGACACCAAATCGGTCACCAACATAACCAACTGGAAAATCGGCCGGTCCAGCGGTGGAACCGGCGGCCTCTATGACAACGGCCTTTACCGTTCATCGGATCGGGCAGCCTTCATCATGCCCAGCAGGGTAACCTACAACCCGGTGGACAGACAGGCTACCGTTTACTTTCCAATCACCCAGAACGAGGACTTGTCCGGTACCATTGATTTTTCGCGCCTGACCTTCAAGTTCAAGGGCGTTGACCAGACCGGCAAATCCATGGATACAACTGCAGACGAATTCAACGGCTGGGCCAATAAGCCGTTTTAGCAGACTGCCCCCATAATCATGCCTGTTTTGACGAGGTGATTGATGTACCAGAATCCGCTTGATGTTTACAAATCCCATCAGACCCAGGAGCTGAGCGGCAGAGAGCTGGAAGCCTCGGTCCTTACCAAGGCCGGTCTGCTTCTGAAGGCGGTCCAAGACAATTGGCAGATGCCCGGCAGGAGTGAAAAACTGCTGGAAGCCATTCGCTATAATCAGAAAGTCTGGAGTTTCTTTCAGGCAGAACTGTCGGATCCTGCGAATCAACTGCCGGAAAAACTCCGGCAGGATATCCTGAATTTGAGCCTGTTCGTGGATAAGCGCCTTTTTGAAATCATGCATGATCCCAGCCCGGAAAAGCTCACTATCGTGATTGACATTAACTTCAATATCGCTGAGGGCTTACGCTCCCACTGACCCGCACGGCCTGTTACACGGCTGGAGAATTTTCGCCGATTATGCTAAGTGAGGTTCCTTGTGTACTGCAAGGAACCTTTTTGCATAAGGAGATATCCCCCATGTCCCAGACTACCCATCACCGCCTGATCGTTCTCGGCTCAGGCCCTGCCGGCTACACAGCAGCTGTCTATGCCGCCCGCGCCAACCTGAATCCTGTCGTGATTGCCGGCTTGCAGCCCGGTGGCCAACTAACCACGACCACCGAGGTGGACAACTGGCCCGGCGACCATGCGGGTGTTCAGGGTCCGGATTTGATGGAGCGAATGCGCCAGCATGCCGAACGCTTCAACACCCGGATCATCTACGACAGCATTGTGTCGGCAGATCTCAAGCAGCGTCCTTTTGTGCTGCGGGGTGACAGCACCACCTACACCTGTGATGCCCTGATCATTGCTACCGGGGCGTCGGCCCGTTACCTGGGCCTTCCTTCGGAAGAAGCGTTCAAGGGCAAGGGGGTTTCCGCCTGCGCGACCTGCGACGGTTTTTTCTACCGCAACAAACCGGTGGCTGTCATCGGCGGCGGCAACACCGCCGTGGAGGAGGCACTCTATCTCGCCAATATCGCCTCCCATGTAACCGTCGTACACCGTCGCGGCCAGTTCCGCTCGGAAAAGATCCTGGCCGACAAACTGCGGGCACGGGCCGCCGAAGGCAAAGTGACCATTGCATGGTTCCATGTGCTTGACGAGGTGCTGGGGGATGCCAGCGGTGTTACCGGCATGCGGATTCGAGACGTCCGCGATGACTCAACCAGGGAAGTCGCCCTGGACGGCATCTTTGTGGCCATCGGCCACTCTCCCAACACCACCATCTTTGAAGGCCAGCTTGAGATGAAGGACGGCTACCTGAAGACACGTGGCGGTTCGGAAGGTTTTGCCACCCAGACCAGTATTGAAGGTGTTTTTGCCGCAGGCGATGTACAGGATCATGTCTACCGGCAGGCGATCACTTCAGCGGGAACCGGCTGCATGGCCGCGCTTGATGCCGAGCGGTATCTTGACGGACTTTCCGGCGCCTGACGCTAGGGGGAGGAGGAATACATGCCGCTGGAATCGGACAACCTGGAACAGTTACTGGCCGACATCGGCAAAAACATCGCCGAAAATCGCCGTTTTCTCGACATGATCATGGATGACTCCCTTGACACAACGCCGGACACTCCCGACGGCGAGCATGATGACGGGGGAAACTCGGACGTTTTCGAAGAGCTGTAAGCTGCTACACCGCTAACGAAGCACTGTCCGTATATACTCACGAAGAAGCACAACGCAGAAAGCCCCTGGAAAATGCCAGGGGCTTTCTGCATTCAAACCCAGTGTATCCAGGGTACCGTCTAGTGTTGCTTTCCACCGCCGGCAACATCGTGACCACCGGCCGCATGGCAGTCGCTGCAGTTGACCGTATAAAGTTCATTGCCGATATCAACCGGATGCACAAACTCGCTGACTTTCTTACCGACCGGAATGTTTTCCTGCACCTGGTTCAGCACGTCGTGACACAACTTGCAATCCTTGGAAATGACCTTGCCTTCGGGCGACTTGTGCTTCCCGTCATGGCAGCGGAAACAACCCGGCGTGTAGAAATGGCCCAAGTGGTTCGGATAGGTGCTCCAGGACACTTTCATCTTCGGGAAATAGTTACGCTCGTAAATCGCTTTTATCTGCGTGATCGCCTGTTCAAGTGCCGCGGCCTTCTTGGTCGTCACATCCGGATAGTTTTTGGCGTAATACTCCCGGATGCCGCTTTCCAGTGCCTTTTTAGCCTCTTCTGCGGACTTGTAGGGTTTTTCCAGCAGGTCCACGGCTACTTTCTTGATATACGGCAGACTGCGGTCGATGGTGCCTGAAACAAAGTGGCGGTCCATTTCTTCGCCGGGCGAGTAGTAGATATGGGTCGGCTTATTGTGGCAGTCGGTGCAGTCCATCACCCGCTTCTTAGCCTTGGCGATCTCTTCCTTGGACAGCGGCTTGCTGGGGTCCATGTACTCGGTAATCTTGCCGTCATCGCCTTTGACCGCCACGTAGGGGATGCTCAGGCGCTGCTTGTCGTCGGCAATGAAGGTCACCTCACGACCGATATGCCAGTGAATGCCCATGGCATTGGGGGTTTTGGGCGTACCGCCGATCTTGATCAGCATGTCGATCTCGCGGGGAGTATTCTCCTCGTTGGGGGCATAGTGGTAGAAAATCTTCTGGCGTCCGGCATAGAACTTCTCGGGCCAGTGACAGTGCTCGCAGGTTCCCCGCGCAGGGCGCAGGTTTTCGATGGGGGTATGGATCGGTGTCGGCCAGGAGTGGGTCAACACGGCCCAGACCTGCCGCAGGCCGGAAATTTTTGCCTTGACGTACCATTCGGCGCCAGGACCGACGTGGCATTCAACACACTTTACCCGGGAGTGGGGAGAACTTTTCCAGGCGGTATGCTCGGGTTGCATGACCGTATGGCACAGTTCGCCGCAAAAGGTGGGAGATTCCGTAAACTCGAACCCTTTCAGCGAGGCAACGCCAACCACCAGGACAAAGACAACGGAACACAGGATAAAATAGATCGTCAGCTTGAGGGAATGAGGATCATTAAAATCGATGCGGGGCATCGGCGGCAATTCGACTTCCGGATGCGCGCGATACTTGTTTCTGGTGATCCAGGCACCGAAGGGGACCAGCAGCAAGCCCAGAATCAGCAGCCCCGGAAAGGCAAAGTAGACGAACATCCCCAAATAGGGATTTTCCAGGCCTGTAAAAGTTTCCAGTGCCACGAAAACAACGATGATGACCGTTGCCACCAGGGCCATCAGGAACCCGGCCAAGCTGTACAGGTTCATCAGGTACTGGTAAATTCTCGGTTTTTTCTGATCCATGTTCCCCTCCTCTATGTCAGCGATTGAGTAAAGAATCGGCAAAGTAGTGTATCTAAACCGCCGTCAAGGCATTGTCAAACAAAAAATGTTTCGAATGCACTGTTTGCGCTGGAAAACGGGCCGCTGACCAGCTCCACTGAAAAGCCGTATCCAGGCGAACCGCAGACCACAAGGAAACCAACCAGCGCTTTGCCCGTACAGGTCTCACGACCACCGCCGGCACATGGATTCCATGCCAAACGGCAAGCGGCCGCACCCGGTACCGGGTGCGGCCGCTTGGAGCTTCGACGGACAGGGTGTCGCCTTAGTGGCCGCTACCCCCTATGAAGGCCATGATCATCAGCACCAGCAGGCCAATGCCGATAAAGACCGCAACAAAACCAAAGCCTTTGAAAAGGAAGTCATTAGATCGCGCTGCTGGGTTTAGTGCAGGCGTATTGTTCCGTGGTCCCTTCCGCTTCATAGCGCTTCCACTGGTCGCCCCGCTCCTCGATCATTTCTTCCTTGGAAATCTGGCCATTGAACACCACGAAATCCATCGGGAACTTTTCCGGGCGGCCATGGGTGTTGAAGAAATGCACCGTGAAAATGAAGCCGGTCGCCAGCAGGGCCTCGTCGGAGTGGATGATGGTTGCCACGTTGAAGGCCCAGCCGGGGAGGAACATGCCGAAGAACTCAGGGAACCAGAGCATCAGACCGGAACCGCCGATGGCGAACATACCCCAGAAGACCGCGAGGAAGTCAAACTTTTCCCAGTAGGTCCAGCGATCAAAGGTTGGCTTCGGTCCCCTGAAGAAAAACCACTTGACCATGGCGGTCACATCGCGGACATCCCGCAGGTTGGGACAGAGCGAGTCGGGCCCGAAGAGCCGCTGGATAAAATTGCCCTTGATATCCTTACGGATGAAGAGGAAGTGGAAGCTCATCACCAAGGCGGCGCCAAAGTACACAAAGGTAATCACGGCGCAGATGCGGTGAATCAGGCCGGCATTGGCGGTGCCGCCCAGAATTTTCATCATGGCAATGGCCCAGGCCTGATCGCTGAACTTCAGCGGAATGCCGGTAATGGACAGACCGAGGAAGCTGGTAATGACCAGGATATGCAGGAAGATATGGATCGGCCGGAAGCGACGATAGGGCTTATGGGCATCGCTGATGACATGGTGGTGCTCGCCGGCGACCAGCTTGGCTTGCCGCTCCCGATTTTCAATAAAGCCGCGGAACATCCAGAGCAGTGAATGAATCCAGAACACAATAAAGGTACCGAGCAGCAGGCCGGTCATACCGATGAAGGTATAGTAGAGGATCGGATATTTTTCCCGGTTACTGTGCTCTCCGTGGGAGTAAAATTTGGTGAAGAGCGGCGTTGCCTTGGCGTGGCAGTTGGCACAGGTCTGCACCAGGTTGTTGGGGTGCACGCTCGACTGCGGATCGGTATGGGGCAGCACGGCGTGGGCGGTATGACAGTCCGAGCAGCCGGCGACTTTTTCCGGAAAACCGAGCCGGTAGTTCTTGCCGTGATAACTATCGAGATAGGTTTTGGTGGCAACATTGAACACCTTGTTGCGGGCCATCATCTTCTCGTCGCTGTGGCACTTCATGCAGACCTTGGTATGGAATTCCCGCTCGGCATGGGAGCCCTTGGGGCCGAGGGCGGAGATGGCGTGGAGATTGTGACAGTCATTACAAGCGGCTGAATCCGGGTTACCCTTGGCAACGCCTTTGCCGTGTACCGACAGCTGGAACTCTTTCCCCTTGTCGTGGCATTGGCTGCATTTTTCCACCACCTTGCGTTTGTCATTTTTCCAGTAGGTGTGGGTATGGATATCGGTATGGCAGTTGGCGCAGGTCACATCCTTGGCGGCATGGACGCTGGCAAAATGCTCGGAGTTCACCTTCTTGTGACAGCGTTCGCAGGAGACCTTTTGCGTCTTGACCGTCTTGGTCATATGCTTGACCAGGTCGGTAATGTCCGTATGGCAGCTGGTACAGGCATTCTTGCCATGCACCGAATCGGCAAAGGCTTTTACGGAGATTTTGGTGCTGTGGCAGCCGAGACAGGTGGCCGGGTCTATGGCCATTCCCTGCTCGGCGTAGACCGTTACAGACTGAACCAGCATCAGCAACAGGAAGGGAAGCACACAGCCGACGACTCTCCTCATGGGGCAACCTCCGCATAAAATAAGTTGGTACCACTAAAAACTCTGTATACGCTAACACACAATTTGCAACGTGCAACCGTACAATACACTTTTTTTCATACGACTAAAATTCATTACCCGGAAGCTCACAGCCGGGGGCGCTTGACTTCACCCCCCCCATTTGCTAGCCTGAACTACCTTTATTTTCTTACGTATCAGTGTAAATATGGCACCAGGAGCACTCATGACACAGAAACTGTTCATCCCGGGTCCCATCAACATTGCGCCGGAAATATTTACCGCAATGTCGCAGCCAATGATCGGTCATCGGATGAAGGAATACGCCGAACTGCACGGCCGCGTCACCACCGGTCTTAAGCGCCTGCTCAGCACGGAAGATCGGGTGTTTTTGGCCACCTCCAGCGCTTTCGGGGTCATGGAGGGCGCGGTGCGCAACTTGGTCAAAGGGCGGTGTGCCAACTTCTGCAACGGCGCCTTTTCCGACAAATGGCATGATGTTACCCGCCGCTGCGGCAAGGATGCCGATGCCATCAGCGTTCCCTGGGGACAGCCGATAACCCCCGAACTGGTGGAGCGAACGCTTGCAACCGGCAAGTACGACAGCATGACCATGATCCACAACGAGACATCTACCGGCGTCATGTCCCCGTTGGCCGAGATTGCCGATATCATGCGCAGGTATCCCGACGTCGTCTTCATTGTCGACACGGTATCCTCGGTCAGTGCCCTACCGATACCGGTACAGGCACTGGGGATCGACTGCTGTATTTTCGGCGTCCAGAAGGCGTTGGCTTTGCCTCCCGGGCTGGCGGTCTTCACCGCCACCGAGAAGGCGCTGAAGCGGGCCGCTTCCGTTGAAAACCGGGGCTATTATTTTGATTTCATGGAGTTTTCCAGCAACGACGACAAGAACAATACGCCGTCAACCCCCTGTATTTCATTAATCTATGGATTGGATTGCCAGTTGCAGCGTATTTTCAGCGAAGGACTTGAGGCGCGCTGGGACCGCCACCGACTGATGGCGGAACAGACGCGCAGCTTTGTCCGCGAGCGAGGATTCCAACTTTTTGCTCCGGAAGGATATCGCTCGCTGACTCTGACCTGCGTGGAGAACAGCCGCGGCATCGACCTGGCGGGCTTGAAAAAGCGGCTCGGCGAGCGTGGATATGCCTTCGACGACGGCTACGGCAAGATCAAAGGACAGACCTTCAGAATTGCCCACATGGGAGACCTGCAGCCTGCTGAGCTGGAAGAATTCCTGGCGGTTGTTGATGAGGAACTGTAGGGGCGGCCGTTCGGCCGCCCCGGCGGGGACATCCTACGCTTCCTCGAAAGCGTCCTTGCCGGCACCGCACAACGGGCAACACCAGTCGGCGGGAATATCTTCAAAGGCGGTACCCGGCGCAATGCCGTGGTCCGGATCGCCGGCAGCGGGATCGTACTCGTACTGACAGATGGTGCAGACATACTTTTGCATGAAATTCTCTCCTTGGATAAAGTTTCAGGAAGCCCAGCTGATCGCCTGAACCGGACAACCGTCAATGGCTGACTGGATTTCCGCTTCAGTGGCCCCCTCAGGGTCGTAACATTCAGACTTGCCAGCACTGTTGAAGTGAAATACACCGGGACAGACACTGACGCACAGTCCGCAACTGATGCAGACATCCGGATCGACAAACGGTTTTTTTACCATGGCGGGACACCTCCTCGTGAGCAAACCATATCATCAAACGCCGGTATCGGCAAGCGACTGCAAAGGAGTTCGCGATGATCTTTGACGTTGTCGTGGTTGGGCCCCTCGGGGTCAACTGCATTATTCTGGGGTGCGAACAAACCGGCGAGGGGCTGGTTGTCGACCCGGGCGGTGACGTGGACAAAATTGTCGCCAGGCTCGCCGAGCACAAGCTCACGCCTGTCGGCATCATCAATACGCACGGCCACTTCGACCATACCGGCGGAAACGGTCGCTTGATGAACGCTACGGGAGCACCTCTCTGGATACATCGCGCCGATTCGCCCATGCTGTCCAGAGTTGCCCAGGTTTCGGCGATGTATGGTATACCGGGCGAAAATTCACCGGACGCGGACCACTTCCTTGAGGACGGCTCGGAGTTAGCATTTGGTCTTCATCGACTCCGTGTTATCCATACGCCGGGTCACACGCCGGGAGGCTGTTGTCTGTACGTGGAGTCTGCGCAGACCCTGATCAGTGGAGACACCCTTTTTGCCGATGGTGTCGGCCGCACCGACCTGCCTGGCGGCTCCCACGAACAACTGGTGACTTCGATCAGGACACGTCTGTTTACTCTGCCGGACCAGGTTAGAGTCTGGCCGGGTCACGGTCCCTCCACCACCATTGGCCATGAAAAGCACCATAACCCCTATCTGGACTGAGCCCATGAATCTCGACGGAAAAACTATCGTTCTGGGGGTAAGCGGGGGGATTGCCGTCTATAAAGCGGTGGAGCTGCTCCGCCTTTTCACCAAGGGCGGCGCGACGGTCCACGTCGTTATGACCCGCTCTGCCATGGAGTTCGTAACTCCCCTGACGTTTCAGACCCTTTCTGGCACCCCGGTGCATACCGAGCTTTTTGCGTTGTATCGCGAACAGGAGATCGGCCACATCTCTTTGGCGGACCGTGCCGACCTGCTGGTAATCGCGCCGGCAACGGCAAACATCATCGGCAAGATTGCCTCCGGGATTGCCGACGACCTCCTTACCACCACGGTCATGGCAACCAAGGCGCCGGTCCTGCTTGCTCCGGCGATGAATGTCAATATGTACAGCAATCCGATCTATCAGCAGAACGAGGCGCGACTCCGCGAGCTTGGCTACCGGTTTGTCGATGCGGAAACAGGCGATCTTGCCTGCGGCTGGTCGGGAAGTGGGCGCCTTGCCTCCCCGGCAACGATTGCCGAAGAAGCCTGCCGCCTTGTGACCCCGCCTGATCTTTCGGCTGAAACGATCCTGATTACTGCAGGTCCCACCCGCGAGGAGCTTGATCCGGTCCGCTATCTTACCAACCACTCTTCGGGCAGGATGGGCTATGAACTGGCTCGCGCCGCAAGGAATCGCGGGGCGCGGGTAGTTTTGGTCAGCGGTCCGACCGATCTTCCCCCACCGGCTGGTGTTTCGCTTTTTCGGGTAACCACCGCCCAGCAAATGCGTGATACGGTTCTCGAACAGGTAGCTTCATGCAGCATCGTCATCAAAGCAGCCGCAGTTGCCGATTACCGGCCCATGCTTCGCAGTGGCGAAAAACTGAAAAAACACGAACACCGACTGACGATTGAGCTGGAAAAAAATCCCGATATTCTGGCTGAACTGGGTGCACTGCAGAATCGTCCGTTTCTGGTTGGGTTCGCAGCGGAAACGACTGATCTGCGAACGCACGCCCTTGCGAAGCTGCAGGCAAAAAATCTGGATATGATTGTTGCCAACGATGTCAGCCAGGTAGGAGCAGGGTTCAATGTAGCCACCAACATCGTTCGACTGATCAGACGTGACGGGCATGAGGAGCAGCTGGAGCTCATGTCCAAGGAACTGCTTGCACATATTATCTTGGATCGAATTCAGGAGAGCAGACAGCGCGCTGTTTGAGGTGCGGGCTAACTGTTGCAACGGTGCTGCAGCTCCCTCAACAGCTCCGGCTGATGCAGCGCCTGACGGAAGAGAGGACGCAAGGACTCAACCCGCTCGACTCCTTCCTCCCTGGACATCATTCCCATATGATAGCGTGCCCGCAGGGTACGGCGAATATCTTGCGATATGCTCAGGGCGTCCTCCCCGGTAGGATCAAGCAGGCGACAGGCCGCGTCAGGCCCGTGTGTCAGCAGATCCATGACCGCTCCCATGGTCACTTCAAAATATTCATTCCGTTCGGAAGTGACAAGACGATGACGCGAGCGGCCGGAAAGCCCGCGGATCAGTTTCTGCCAGCGCTTCAGTCGCGACAGCAGTAAAAGTGAGTTGAATATCCGGCGGCTGGTGCCAAAGGAAAAAATAGTCGGGGTGACTACCCGACGCAGTAACTCATCGTCCAGAGTACGGCCATTTTTGCAGATGCCCCGCGCCCGTTTCCAGACTGCCGGATCAACCAGTGCTTCGAAACGCAGCTCCCAGTATGTATGGCGTAGCGCAACGGATGCGAACGACTGCACCGTTTTGAACGGCACGTAATAATTGTGCGCAACGACATCTGCCGCAAGGTGGCAGAGATAGCCGTATGCGCACGCCCGCTGCTGATCAGTTTCAGCCACCTGCAGCACCCGCTCGCCGACACCCCAGCGGTGGCAATTCAACAGATAGTGTGTAAACTTTTTGCCTACCGTGATATCCGCCGCCAGACATCCGTACAAAAAGTCATTAGGATGGCGCATAAGCAGCATAACCAAGGCAGGGGGCAGTTCTGCCGAACGGCTCAGCACTTCAAGGCCAAGCGCCAAATGCGTCCCCCCTCCCCAGGCCAGCACCTGGGCGGGAAACGCAAGCACGACGAGTACACAGCACATGAGAATCAACATGGTCTCAGAATACTGCAGAAGCCCTCAAATGCAAAGGTAAGGTTGCTATGGACTATCGTACTGTTGCCAAAGCCCTGCTGCACGAGCATCCCCAAATCGTAGCTGTGGCCCTGAGCCGCTTGCCGTCTGAGCAGGCCGGAGAAATCCTCAAACTGCTTCCCTCGTTTGTCCAAGCCGACCTGCTGCAGCGCATCAGCCAGACCGAGGAGCTTCCACAGGAGATCGTTGAGGAAATTGATGCCATGCTGGCCGGTATCATACGGAACCATGGCTGAGTAGCGGCAAAAAAAATCCGGCACTCTTAGTAAAGAGTGCCGGATTAGTTTTAATTGGCGTCCCCTAGGGGATTTGAACCCCTGTCGCCGCCGTGAAAGGGCGGTGTCCTGGGCCGGGCTAGACGAAGGGGACGCATGGTGGTGAGCCGCGTTGGGATCGAACCAACGACCACCTGATTAAAAGTCAGGTGCTCTACCATCTGAGCTAGCGGCTCGCAAGGACAATCTATATACTATACTGCCTCAGATGGTGTCAACCTGTTTTTATGCCTCAAACGGATTTTTTAAAATAATGGTCTGATCCCGTCGCGGGCCAACGGAGACCATAACAATCGGACACCCCGCCAACTCCTCCAGCCTGCGCACGTAACGCCGGGCGTTCTCCGGCAAATCTCCGAACGCACGCACCCCGGTAATATCCGCCTGCCAGCCGGGCAACTCTTCGTACACCGGCTCACAGGCCGCAAAGGTTTCAAGTTTTGCCGGCAGGGTCTCAAGCATTTGCCCATCGAAACGATAGCCGGTACACACCTTGATTGTCTCGAAGCCGGATAGCACATCCAGCTTGGTCAGGGCAATACCGGTCAGGCCATTGATCCTCACGGCATAGCGGATAACCATAGCATCAAACCAGCCACAGCGACGGGGACGACCGGTTGTGGCCCCGAACTCGCCACCGACTTGACGCAACTTCTCACCGGTTTCATCAAGAAGCTCCGTTGGGAACGGCCCACTCCCCACCCGCGTCACATATGCCTTCGAAATGCCGATTACCTCATGGATCGCGCGCGGACTGACGCCACTTCCGGTTGCCGCACCACCTGCACAGGTGGAGGAAGAGGTGACAAAGGGATAGGTACCGTGGTCCACATCGAGCAGTGTGCCCTGGGCACCCTCGAACAACAGACGCTTACCGGCCTTGAGAGAGCGGTCGAGCACCAGCGCCGTATCGGCAACGTATTTCTTCAGCGTCTCGGCGTAGTCCTGATACTGCCGATAGATTTCATTGTATCCCAGTGCCGGTTCTCCCAACCGCTCCAGCAGCACATTTTTCTCATCCAGATTCTCCCGCAGACGACGGGCAAAGACGACCGGATCGAGCAGGTCCATCAGGCGGACACCGCGACGCCCGATTTTGTCTTCGTAGCTGGGACCGATACCACGGCCGGTGGTACCGATCTTTTTGTCGCCACTCTGGGCTTCACGGGCGATATCGAGACGCTTATGGTACGGCATAATAATATGCAGCGACTCCGAAAGAAGCAGAGACGCGTCATCCTGCAGACGTCCCGCACTTTTCAGGCGATTAACCTCCATGATGAAGACTTCCGGATCAAGCACCACACCATTGCCGATAATGCAGCGCTTACCCGCATGGAGAACGCCGGAGGGTATCAAGTGCAGAACAACTTTCTCCTCGCCGACCACCAGCGTATGCCCGGCGTTGTTCCCACCCTGGTACCGGACAATTTCGTCGGCATATTCAGTATAAATGTCAACGACCTTGCCCTTGCCTTCATCGCCCCACTGGGCACCGACCACCACCACGTTTGCCATGCTGTTCGCTCCTGTATCGTTCAGTGCCGCGCCGGAAACAGCGCCCACAGCTCCTGTTGCGTCATCTGCCGTTCCTGTCTGCTTACCGTTCCTATCACGGTCAGTGCCTTCTCCTGCACACCACCGTCGCCTGCAACAACCACCATCCATTCGATACCGTTTTGCTGCGCATACTCAAGGGATGCCGGCTGATCTCGCCGGATAATGTCCCGAGCCACGGAATAACCGCGCTGCCGCAAGTGGCGCGCGATGTCGAGAGCGTGGCGCCTCTCCTCGCACCTGTTGAACAGGAGAATGTCCCGACGGGGCTCCGTCAAGCCCTTCTGACGCTCAAGGGCCTGAAGCACATTTTGCAGATTGAACGTAAAACCGGTGGCCGGAGCCGGCGTCCCAAACCGGGCCATCAGATCATCGTAGCGACCGCCACTGAAGAGGCTCTCGCCACTGCCCGGTACAAATCCCTCAAAGGTCAGGCCCGTATGGTAGTCAAGCCCCCGGATTTCCCCGAGATCAACGGTGAGATATCCTGTGACGTCATGCAGGTCAAGAATATCCAGCACTTCGCGGATGTTTGCCAGTGCCTGCCGGGATGTCGGATTGCTGACCGCAGCCTCCGCCGTCGCGACGACCTCTATCCCGCCAAAAAGACGCGGCAACAAGGCTATTTCTCGCTGGGATGCCGGGGGAACCGGATACCGGTGCAGGATGTCGGCAACATGCGCTGTATCCTTGCGCGAAATAGCTTCGCGCAACTCTGCCCGCGGTCCCTCGGCAAGGCCGGATGCCTCAAAAACACCGCGACAAAATGCGGTCTGGCCAAGGGCAATTTTAAATTCACGCAGCCCAGCAGCCTGCATCACCTCGACTGTCATGGCGATCATCTCGGCATCGGCTTCGGGGGACTCCAGGCCGATCAACTCGACACCGGCCTGCAGGATCTCCCTGCTGCGGCCGGTCTGCAATTCGGTGTGGCGCAGGACCCGGCCGGAATAGCAGAGGCGATGGGGTAGTGGCCACCCCTTCAGCCGGGTTGCAACGATACGGGCGACCTGAGGAGTAATGTCGGGCGGAATCGCAAGCAGCCGGCCCGACTGCCAGTCGTCGAAACGAAAGCTGCGCCCGCGCAACCCCTCCCCCATCCCTTGGACTAGCACATCCTCAAACTCCAGGGATGGCGGCACAATCCTTTGGAACCCCCAGGATTCGGCAATCCGCAGCAAATGCCGCTCAAGTGCCGAAAGAGCCGCCGCCCGTGCCGGCAGACAATCACTGACGCCGCGGGGAAGTCCGTTATCCGACTGATACGCTTTCAGAACTTACTCAACCTTCTTGATCTGCAGGGATGAAGCCCCCTTCGTGCGCAGCAATACATCTTCTCGCTGGTTCAGTTGCAGCAACAGCAGTTCATTGCGGGATTCGTCAAAATAAAAGTCCGGCATATAGTTTTGGGTATCCTTCGTACGCCAGGCTTCTTCCAGGGCTGCCCCATTCCAGTACAGGCTGTAGACGGCACCCTTCTTGTACATCCGGGCATTGCCAATCACGAAGAATCCTTCATTTTTACCCACCAGCAGTTCGTTCTTGGTGGTTACCTGCATGCGCTGATTCAGGAAGAACCAACGGTACTTGTCACCACTAATCCTCGCATTGTCCAGATCCTCGACCTGATAGTACAACTCCGAACCGCCGAACCGGTCGTTGCTGCGCCACAGCTCCTTCTGGGTCTTGTCATACACGATCAGATAATTTTCTTCATGGTAGACAACCGTCAGCAATTCCCCGTTGGCACGGAACTGGTTAAAACTGAAAATATTGCCATAGCGCGGCATCGGCACCCTGGCTTTTCGAATGATCTTCTTCCCTTTCCGCGTCACTTCAAACACATCGCCGTAGAACTGGTCGCGGCCACGCCCCTGCTCCTGGGCGTACAACTTGAACGGTCCGCCCGCCAAGGCGATGGCGCGGAAAAAGTAGGGGATATCTTCTGCCACCTTGACCAGCTTGTTGTTCTTGAGTTCCCACACCTGGGACGCCACTTCACCCTGATTCATCACCGTGACGTACAGCTCCGGCGTACCATTGCCGTCACCGTCGACGTAGTCCAGTCCGATGATTTTCTGAGCAACACCGACCGTAAAGCCGGCTATGGCATGCGTTTCACCCTCCCGATGCAGCTGGACCGTGCGACTGGTGGCAAGGAACAGCAAACGCTTGCCGTCAGCTCCAGCACCTCCCGGCGTCATCAAGTTGAACACCCCGTCAAGGCGCCTGATTTCACCGGCATTGGGAGTACCACGCCGAAATTCCTCGGAGCGGATGATGTCGGCCTGGGGCATTCTCTGGACGGGAGCGGCGTCCGCACGCACAATATCCGAAGGCACGACCGCCTTTGCAGCCACCGGCGGTTGCACAGCTCCAGCACCACGGGAAACACGGGGAATGCGGCCGGCATCCGCCTGCTTCACCAGGTCGGCGGACAACTTTTCCGCCAAAGCCCCGGCAGCACCGAACAGCACCTCCTGCCCACCTTCTCCCTGAACAAAGGTACGGGAAATGGTTTGCCCGTCCGTTCCCTTAGCTACGGCGTCAAGACTATAATTCTTGCCAATGACCAGATAGGTTCCGTTGACCGTCACCTCAGCCTCAGCGGCGGAAGCGACGGCCAGAATACGGGGACCGCCGATACGGGAGGCCAGCAGCGCCTGCACCGCTGATCTGGCATCCTCCTTGGCTTGGCCGCCCACCACGGTAAATTCACCGACAAACACACGCAGCGGTTCGGCGCCGAACGCCTGCAGGGCACTGGCCGCCACGAAAAAAACCATTACTATACCTAAAGCAATCCGTTTCATACCACCTCCACGCCGACACGGCAATCCGGCTTACTATGCCATACCGAATGCTCACTGTCAAAACAAAGGGGTACGGATTTTCTGCCCGGCGACAGATGCCGCAAGGAAAGAATGGACGCCGGCCGGCCGGCCTCGCTATACTGCCCCACCTATTGAATTCGCACAATGGAGGAGATCAACGCATGATTCG
Source organism: Trichlorobacter ammonificans (assembly GCF_933509905.1). Taxonomy (GTDB): domain Bacteria; phylum Desulfobacterota; class Desulfuromonadia; order Geobacterales; family Pseudopelobacteraceae; genus Trichlorobacter; species Trichlorobacter ammonificans. Next base: position 2,946,613 of record NZ_OW150024.1, read on the forward strand.
AGCATTCAAGACGATGCAGCCCCAAATTGCCCCATCCGCATTTATCGCGGAAACAGCGGTGGTGCTGGGCGACGTGACCATCGGACCGGACGCAAGTCTTTGGTACAACGTTGTTGCCCGGGGCGACGTGAATTCGATTTCCATTGGTGCGCGCAGCAACATTCAGGACCTGACCATGCTGCACGTCACCCACAAAAAAAATGCTGACGACCCGGGAGCCCCTCTGGTGATCGGCGACGACGTCACGGTCGGCCACAGCGTCACCCTGCACGGTTGCACGCTGCACGATGGCTGTTTTATCGGCATGCAGGCCATGGTCATGGACAAGGCGGTGGTCGGTGAGGGGGCACTGGTCGGTGCTCGCGCGCTGGTGACGGAAGGGACCATCATCCCTCCCCGCACCTTATGGGTTGGCGCACCGGCACGCTACAAGCGGGATTTGACCGACGAGGAAGTTGCTTGGCTGAAAAAATCTGCGGATAATTATGTTCGCTACTCGCGGGAGTTTCTGGCCGACGGCCTGGGAGCGGCACTGAAGACGGACTCGCCTCTCTCTGCCTCTACTGCCCCCTAACGGGAAAATCGTATGGCAACGCCGACTGCCCGGTATTCCGTGGCAGGGAATGCGGGAAGCCCGACGATACTTACTTCCCGACTCGATATTTCAGGCAGGATCAGCGCATCCGCATCGAGTTTTCCCGCCTCCTCGCGCAGGGCCTGCAACGCCCACTCCTGAAGGTTGGGGGGGACGGCATAATCGGTGATATTGACGGTACGCTTTACTGTGATCCGCCCCAGGCTCACGTAGGGGCGGTTCACCTCTTCCATGGCAAGAACCGGTGGCAGGGGACCGGCACTGCCACCCAGCGGCAATGCCGAGCAGCCCCCGGATACGATCAGCACCAATACCAGAAGACTATGACAGAGGAAATGTTTCATGACAGCTCCACCGACTGTGGCCGGTCTTGTCAACGCACACCATAGGTTATCAGCCTGCCGCCGCAGGCATAATCCAGTTCACGGGTCACCATTTTGACAACATGGCCGGAGGCGGTGTCGATCCTCCTGACAAAGAGAAGCACCTTGCCGTTATTGAGATGGCTATAGGTACCGACAATCGCCTCCGGCTGCATATAGTCATCCTTGCCGATTTCCTTGACCCGCCGGGTCAGCGAGATCAGACCACTGTCACTCAGCTTGAAGTGCTTGCCGAACTCTGCCTGCACAATGCCGTAGCAGCAGGCCTGATTCAGACTGCCCCGCATCAGCTCTCCCATCAGCAGGCCGGACTGTTCCGGCACCAGCGTCCTGAGATCAACGAAATCCGTCACCAGCACTGTTTGACGTCCTGTAGCGTCATGTCGACACGCCTGCTCCTTGCCGCTCCCCCCACCGGGCTGATCCATGCACAACTCCCGGGCCATATCCAGAAACAGAGGCTTCAGATCGGTCGCATCGAGCAACTGGGGCAGCGGCTTTCCGGAACAGGGCCCCTGCAGCCCGGCAATACAACCGGTAAGCAGACTACAGCAGAGCAAAACTGCAATAACGCGAGACGTCAAATCAGGCCTCCTGGTTACGCGGCGTCATCGGCACACGCCGAGAGTTTACGAAGCATCGCCAACTATTTTCATCGAACGCTGGCCGCCGTTCACCGCCTTTTCCCCTTCTTTTCGGGGCAGGTTCTGCTCACCCAGCAGCGCTGCCGGCAGCAGGGCTTGGGCTGAGGAGATCACGGCACCCCTGGCGAGATCTACAAGGCGTGCATTGACAACGATACCGCCGCCGATCAACGTATAGGTACCGGCAACGATACCGCTGACCTTGGGCTGCTCCCGCAGCAGAGCCGTATCACGACTGAGCGTGAACTCGCCTTGCTCGCTGATGGCAATATCACGATTGAGACGCAACTCATGAACCCGCCACTTGCGCACCTGCAGCTCATGCATGATATTTTCGGCAATGAGCCTGCCCAGGGGAGTAGTTTCGGCAAGCCGGTCCAGATTGACAAAACTGGTGACGACAATACCGTCGGCAAGGTCTTTCCGGTCCAAGTTCCGTTCCAACTGGTCAGCCATGAAAATAATCCGCGCATTCAGGGCACCGAGCTGACTGCCGGAGGCGGGCAGGACGAGTTGTTCATGCACAATATGGCGCTGATTCGGCTGAATCGTCGCAACATTCGCCGTACACCCCGCCAGCAGCGCCAGCCCCATCACGGCGGCAAGCCGGACCATGGACGTCGTTTCTCTTCTCATGACACCTCCGCTGCTCCCGGCGTTTGCATCGTCAGCCCCCATTACCGCCGGATCTTGACTGCTCCGGCAGCCGGCAAGGCCACCTGGTAGCCTTCGTCACCGGTTTCAACAATCTGCTCCAGACTTCGATAGGAGACCGGGAAGCCGGCCTGTACCTGCACGTTCCTGCTCCCCTTGCTGCATACGACGGTCCCCTCCTCTTCCACCTGTTGTACGCAGCGTGTGTCCCAGAGTACTTCGTACGAACGGCGGAAGCAGAACTGATCGTCATCGCACGGGGTAATGATCCGGCGCTGCACGTGACTATCCATTACCACGGGCATAGGCACTGCCGCACATCCGGCTAGCATACCGGCCAGAATGAGCAGTACATGTAGTCGCATGACACCGGCATTTCCCATGGTTTCCTCCGCTCCGATACGCCCTGAACGCATAACCGCACTATTTGTTATATTATCGGCCAACAAACCACAAGCATTTAGTTCTCGGGGCCGACGGCCTGCACCAATGGGGGAAAACCGCCTTGCCGGGCAAAAAAAGCTCTGCTATGGTGCCTATGCCATGGAAATCACAATTCTGGGAAGCGGAACCTCGACCGGGATACCGATGGTCGGCTGTACCTGCCCGGTCTGCCGCTCCTCGGATCCCCGCGACCGACGCAGCCGGGCATCGTTGTTGATTGCCCACAACGGGCACAAGATTCTCGTGGATACGTCCACCGATCTGCGCACACAGATGTTGCGCCAGCAGGTCGACCGGATAGACGGGGTTCTGTTTACCCACGCCCATGCCGATCATATTAACGGCATCGATGACTTGCGGGGCTTTCACTTCCTGCACCGGCGCCTCGTTCCCTGTTTTGGCACCGAAGCAACTCTGGCGCGCCTGCAGGCCGGTTTCAGGTATGTCTTCGTTCGGGATGAAGGCGCAACGCACCCTCCCCTGCTGGAGCCGGTCGAGATCGATGGTCCGTTCGAGCTGTTCGGCCTCCGGATTATCCCCGTTCCCCTTGAGCACGGCACCGGCAGCTCCTGCGGCTACCGGATCGGCACCTTTGCCTATCTGACCGACTGCAGCGCCATACCGCCAGCTTCGGAACACCTTCTGCATGGTGTCCATACCGTCGTCATCGATGGCCTGCGCTGGAGCCCCCATCCCTTTCACTTCAACATCGACGCTGCCATTGCCGCAGCCCGCACTATTGGCGCCATTCGGATCATACTGACCCACCTGACCCATGAAGTATCCCATGCCGACGGCGCCCGACTGCCGGCAGGGGTGGAGTTCGCGTGGGACGGTATGCACTTCGGCGTGGACCCGGAACAGGCACCGCTCTCCCGGGACTGACATACGAGGACAGGACGAGGATGTATGGCACACGATGACTTTCTGCACGGCTTGCGGATCAAGATTGCCGGCTACGGCAAGGAAAACCAGACTGAACTGCTGTACGTTCTGGCCGAAGGGGTCAGCTACCTCTCAGGCTTAGGTCGGGTCAGAATCTACGTGGAAGATCTGATTACCGGCGCCTTGGCCTGTGCCCATGCCGTTGGCCCCGCTGCTTCCGAAATCAAAGAGATCGCCTTTCCGATGATTTCGCAGGACAGTTTGGTCTCCCGCGTATTTGCCGGCCAGTATCCGGCTGAGTTTCGTCGGGCAACAGCCGATGACGACACCTTGGACAGCCAGGTAGCCCGGCGTTTCGACATCGCCGGCAGCAGTTGCCTGCCCCTGGTGAGTCGCGGCAAATCCATCGGCGTTCTCTGTCTCGATCGGGAGGTCGGCGACCAGGAGCCGAGCGGCCAGACCAAGAGCAGGCTGGCTGACTTTATGGCTGTCGTCGCCGACCGGCTGGACGAAGCCCGCAGCTATCACCAGCAGGTGCAGCTGGCCCGTCGCCTTGAGGAGTCTAAAAAGCGGGAAGCTGCCGGCCAGATGGTCCGCTCGGCGGTACGACTGGTGGACAAGGTGGTACTGGCATCGGTGCTGACGCCGGCGGTGGAGCCGGACGGCAGTGTTTCCCTCGAGATCCTGGCCAGCCATGCCGAAGACCCCCACCTGCACGAGCAGTATGAGCGCTTGGGAGCCATCTGGCTGGCACCCGGCAGCTCCCTGATCTCCCGCTATGTGGATGAACAGGCAGTTATCAGTGATGAACGCCTGCTGAAACCGCTGTTCATTGACGACCTTTCCCGTCACGACCTCCAGAAGCGCGCCCTGACTGAGGAGATGGCGCTGCGCAGCCTCTATGTCGTTCCGCGTTTTGATCCCCGCACCCATCGGGTCATCTGTCTGGTCAACTACTTCTGCCAGGGCGAGTACCGTTTCACCGAGTTCGAGATGGGGCTGCTCCAGAGCCATGCCCGTATGGTGGAAAGCGTTGTGGGCGGCATCGGCGGGGAACACCTTGAAATCAGAGTGCTCTCCGAGATCACGGATCTGCTGAACGAAAGCGGCGAGGCGCTCCAGCCGTTTCTGACCAAGGTGCTGGCCAAGGCGACGGAGTTGATTGGTGCCGACACCGGCAGCATTGCACTGGTGGAGGAACGGGAAGGCAGACAGTGGCTGGTGGTGGAAGACGAACAGGGAATGATTGTCGGCGCTAAAAACAAAGAATGGCTGAAACGCTATATCCCTCCCTTTCCGGTGGGCGGCCACGACCTGTCCCCTGAAGAACGCAGCCTGACCGGCTACGTCGCCTGGAGCCGTCAGCCGAAAATCATCGCCAGTGTTGAGGAGGAACGGAGCGCGGAAGGATTCCATCGCTCCATGAGTGAACTGCTGAAAAGTGAAATTGCCGTGCCGGTGATCTGCGATGGCGCCGTAATCGCCGTCATATGCCTGAACTCGTTGCGCTTCGGCTATTTCACCGAGGAACACGGCCGCATTCTTCAGATTATCGGCTCACTGACCGCCCGGCATCTTTCCGACCTGCAGCGGATCGAACGGCTGCAGGGACAGGTACAACGACTGACCACCGATGTCGGCTACAAGGACCCGCAGATATCCTCCTACCGGCTGGGTAACATCATCGGCCTTGCCCCCACCTCCCAGGCCATTGTCGAGTTCATCAGCACGGTATCTCCCCCCCTGTGCAACCGGATTCTGCTTTGGAGCAGAAACGTCATTCAGGAAGCCACCATCGGCCTCCCCTCCATCCTGGTCACCGGTCCCACCGGTTCCGGCAAGGAATTTTTCTTCAACAACCTCTACAACACCCTCAATTCCCTGTACCGCAGCCAGACCGCCGACACGAACCCCGGCGAGCTGCCGGTCAAGAAGACCAACATCGCCGCCTACAGCGGCGAGTTGACCTACTCCGAGCTTTTTGGACACAAAAAAGGCGCCTTTACCGGCGCTTACAGTGATCGGCGGGGTATCCTGGAAGAGTGCATGGGCGGGGTGGTTTTTCTGGATGAGATCGGTGATGCCGATCCCAAGACCCAGGTCCAGCTACTCCGTTTTCTGGACAACGGCGGTTTCGTACGGCTGGGCGAGAACACGGAGCGTTTCAGCCGGGTACTGTTGGTGGCTGCCACCAACAAGGACCTGCCCCAGGAAATCGCCGCCGGTCGGTTCCGGGAGGACCTGTACCACCGCCTGGCCGAACTTTCCATCCGCCTTCCCTCGCTGAACGAACGACGGGAGGACATTCCCGACCTGGCGGTCCACTTTCTGGGCAAACTGTACCGCACCTACCGCGGCACCGATGACCCCGAATCACCGCCCCATCTGTCCGACGAGGCGAAAGCATTGTTGGTGGGGCACCAGTATGAGGGTAACATTCGGGAACTGCGCTCCATTCTGCTCCGGGCGCTTTTCTTCCGGCGCGGAAGCACACTGTCCGCGCAGGCCGTACGCCAAGCCATTGCCGGTATTGGCCCAAGCAGCGTCAAGGGCACCGGCGCACGGGAGCTGACGGGCAAACTGGCCGCGGATATTCTTGAGCGGATTCTGCAGGGGGGAAACTTCTGGCAGGATATTTACGAACCGTTTTCCCGTAACGATATTTCCCGGGATGTGGTCAGGATGGTGCTGGAAAAGGCCCGTTCTGCGGCAGGCCGCACCCTTCCCGGAGTTGCCCGTTACCTGCGGGCAATCCCGGAGGAAAGCAGCGCTGACGAACAGCGAAAAATGCTGTATAAATTCAAAAACTTTCTCTACAAGACCGTCCGCATCTGAACCTGCAAGCGGGGCAGGTTGTACCTGCCCCGCTTGCACGAAAAAAGTAACCGGAAAGTCCCTAAACAGCGTCGGACAGCCGCTTTTGCTTGTGGTGCAGCCGATTCAGGGCATGGATGAATGCCTTGGCCGAGGCGACGATGATATCGGTCGACGAACCTTTCCCCACCACGGTGTAGCCGCCTTCCTCAACCCGTACGGTCACCTCTCCCTGGGCATCGGTACCGCCGGTAATCGAGCCGACGTTATACTGGGTCAGCACCGCCTTGGTCTTGGTCAGCTTGCGGATCGCCTTGAAGGCCGCGTCGACCGGGCCATCGCCCAATTCCGCTGTTTTGGCCGGTTTGCCGCTGATTTCAAGCTGTACCGTGGCGGTGGCCACGGCGAAAGAGCCGCTGGTAACCGTAATATGTTCCAGCTTGTAGCGATCCTCTTCCCGGGATTCGTCGGTGACGATCGCCTCAAGGTCCTCGTCGAACACCTCTTTCTTCAGGTCCGCCAGGGCCTTGAACCGCTCGAACGCCCGGTTCAGCATATCATCGTCCAGATCGTGCCCCAACTCCTCCAGGCGCTTCTTGAAGGCATGGCGCCCCGAATGCTTGCCCAACACCAGGGAACTGGCCTGGAGACCCACCGATTCCGGCGTCATGATCTCGTAGGTTGACTTGTCCATCAACATGCCGTGCTGGTGGATACCGGACTCATGGGCAAAAGCGTTGGCCCCCACGATCGCCTTGTTGGGCTGCACGGAAATTCCCGTGATGCTGGTCAAAAGCCTGCTGGCCGGCGTCAGCTGATCGGTGGCGATATTGGTGGCATAGGGAAGGATATCGTGACGGGTCCGCAGGATCATGACGAACTCTTCCAGGGAGCAGTTGCCGGCCCGCTCACCGATACCGTTGATGGTGCACTCCACCTGACCGGCACCGGCCTGCACCGCGGCGATGGAGTTGGCCACCGACAGCCCCAGGTCGTTGTGGCAGTGCACGGAAATGACCGCCTTCTCGATATTGGGCACATTATCCTTCAGGTACTTGATCATGTTGAAGTACTCGAACGGCACGGTATAGCCCACGGTATCGGGAATGTTGACGGTGGTGGCGCCGGCAGCAATAACCGCTTCGACCATTTCGGCCAGAAACGGCAGCCGGGTACGTGCCGCATCCTCACAGGAAAACTCCACGTTGGGCGTATAGGAAGCGGCCCGCTTCACCGCCTTGATGGCGGTTTCCAGCACCCGGCCCGGCTCCATCTTCAGCTTGTACTTCATGTGGATGTCCGATGTGGCGATAAAGGTGTGAATCCGGCCTTTGTCGCCGGCATATTTCAATGCTTCCCAGGCACGGTCAATATCCTTGTCGTTGGAGCGGCACAAACCGGCGATCTGCGGTCCCTTGATGGTCTGGGCCACCTTTTTGACCGCTTCGAAGTCCCCCTCCGAGGCGATGGGAAAACCGGCTTCTATAACATCAACGTTCAGCTTCTGCAGCTGGCGGGCCACCCGCAGTTTTTCCTCAATATTCATGCTGTTGCCCGGCGCCTGCTCACCGTCGCGCAGCGTGGTGTCGAAAATCCTGATTATCCGCGTATCATCCTGGTTCTTGGCACTTTTCGCCATAGCTCCACCTCCCCGTGTGGTTTCCTGAAATGAAAAAACGCCTCCGCCCCGCTGCAGGGACGAAAGGCGTCAGCGCTTTCGTGGTACCACCCTACTTCACCCGACCGCCCACAGGACGCATCAGGTCTTCATTGGTCCGTGACGTGGACACTACGGCTTCGACTACTGCTGTTCACCGAAGCGGCTCCAAGGCGAGTTCGCGGTTTCGATCCACCGGTTCGCACCATCCACCGGCTCTCTCAAGAATCTACCTCCGCTACTACTCCTCTTCTCAGCCATTAGCAATTTTTCTTACCATAGAAAGAGCAGTGCATTCCGTCAATACTTTTTTTACCCGGAGCGGTGCGGCATTCTGGCGGTTGCCGTTTCAGTGCCTCCTTGGTATATTCCGACCAGCCAACCACACAAGGACCGCTTGTTCCCATGCATGTCGCTCTGATCTGCCCCTTCAGCACCGGCCCTGCCCGGGGAAACATCACCACCGTGCAGCGCATAGCGGCACATCTGCCGGCCGCCGGTTGTCGCGTCAGCATTGTCTCCCTGGACACCCTGACAGAACAGGAACAGGGGCGCGCGCTCGCAGAACTACGGCCGGATCTGCTCCACGGATTTCACGCCTTCCATGCCGGTCCCGTTGCCGAGCATCACGCTCGGATGCTGAAAATCCCCTACTTGGTGACCATAACCGGCAGCGATCTGTTCAGCGCGCCGATGTGCGAACATCCCCAGACCCGCCGGGCCGTGGCAAACGCTTCGGCAATCACCTGTTTCGACGATCTGATTGCCGAACGCTTTGTCGCCGCCTTCCCGGATGCTGCAGAAAAAACCGTCGTCATCCCGCAGGGAGTTTCTCTTCTGCCGGAAGCAGCCGCAACCGACAACGCATCGTACCGGCCTCCGGGAGCGACACAAGGCTCACGTCATTTTGTGATTCTACTGCCAGCAGCCATCAGGCCCGCAAAGGGCATTCTCGAAGCTCTGGAGGCATTAGCCCCTCTCGCTGACGTGACCCCCACCCTGCGATTCGTCATCGCCGGCGGGGACCTGGATGCTGCCTACGGCACCCAGATCAGGGAATATGCCCGGCATCGGCATTGGGTAAACCTGCTCGGCGACGTGCCGCACCATCTGATGGGAACCCTTTATACGGCAGCAGATCTGGTGCTGAACTCCTCCCGTTTTGAGGGCGGCATGCCGAATGCGCTGTTGGAGGCCATGGCGCAGGGTAAACTTGTTGTCGCCCGGGACATTGCCGGTAATCGTTCCCTTATCCGCCACGGTGAAACCGGGTGGTTCTTCAGCACCGCCGAAGAGTTGCGTACCATCATTGCTCAGGTCCACACCCACCAAGAGCACTGGGCTGCCATCGGAAAAGCCGCACGGGATTTCGTACGCAAAAACTTCCCCCCCGAACAGGAGGCCCGTCAGCTCAGCACACTCTATGGGGCTCTGACTCAGTTACAGTAATTGTTCTTCGGTTTTTCATCCTTTTTCTCTCTACCGGCTGGCTGTTGGTCATTCTGCTTGTCTTTCCCCTTGTCCTTCTCACCGCTCGTGTTGCCGCTGCTCTGGCTGTCGCCGGAATCAGGCGAACCGGAAGATGGTGCCGGAACGCTCCCTGACGATATCGTCGCTGGTGACGATTGTTCAGCATCATTACCGGCTGGTGCCAAGGAAACCAGGACCACGCCAGTTGGAGCAACCGGCGTGGTATGCATCTGCTTAACCGCATTGACCACCTGATTGACTGCCTGACTGAGCGGTCCTTGCTCCTGCACCGGCACAACCGCCACACAACCGGCACGCGACGGATTCGCGGCACAATCGGCCAGCGCAGGAAGAACCGCGCTGCAGCCAGCTATCGCCGGAGTGGCAACGCAGGCGGCCAGGCTGGGCAGGACAACGGAGCATCCTGGTGTTGCTGATGCGGATGTACAGGTTGCCAGTGTTGGCAGCACTGCACTGCATCCCGGCATGGCTGGAGAGGCAGTACAGTCAGCCAGACTCGGCACTACTGCTGAACAGCCGGCAGCTGACGGCGTTGTGATACAGGTTTCAAGGGACGGAAGCACCACGGAACAGCCGGGCGTGCTTGGCGCAGTGGTACAGATGGCTAACATCGGCAGTACCACGCTGCAGCCAGTAATGGACGGTGCGGCTATGCAGGTGTCCAGTGAAGGCAGAACCGTGCTGCATCCCGGCAATATCGGCGTTGCGGCGCAGGTACTGATAGTCGGCTGGCAGATGCTGCCGGCAAGCTGATAGCCGGGAGAACAGGTGATCGGCTCGCAACTGCTGCCAACCAGTACGTATCCCGCGGAACAAGCAATTGGAGCGCAGGAGGAGCCACTCCACGCCTGCCCTGTTGAGCAGGAGGGCGTACCGTTCAAATGCGCCTGGCGGACAATGCCGCCGGCAGTACGAACGGTGCCGTTTTCGACGATACCCGAGCCCGCGCGCAGGGTAACGGTCTTGTTGGTGCCCGAGAAGACATCGCCGTCAATGGTCAGGATGTCGCTGGCAATGCCTCCCCCGGTGGCCCCAGCCTCCAACCAGACCTCGTTCAGTGCCGCTATCCCGCCACTGCCAGCGATGGTCAGGGGGCTGTTGGCAATGATGCTGATCCGTCCCCCGGACACATTGGCAGGGTTACCGTTGCTGACCCAGCCGGACGTGGTCAGGGCACCGCTGTTGACGATGTTGATGTCGCCGGAACCGCCGGTGTTCTCCGCCGTCAGCATCGAAACCCGGGTCTTGAGCGGAAAACCGCTGCCGCCGAATCCGCTGCCGATGCCGGTAGCCGCATAGAGGGCAAGATCTTTTGCCGCAACGCCAGCGCCGGAAGCCACGGCATCGACAATCGCACCGCCTGGAGCGGCCAGGATCACGGTACTGTCAGTAGTATCCGTAACAACCGGTGATGCCAGCGTTATGGTGCCGGCAGATGCCGTCACCTGGATATTGCCGCCGCCAATGCTTGTTACCCCGGTAATGGCTGACGGATTTTTAGCGCCTCCGGCCAGTGCAGTGATCGTCAACGCACTGCTGTTGGTAAAATCAATGGCGCCACTGTTGGTCTCAATTGCCAGGTTATGCACCTGATTGGATGTATTCAGATTCACCGGGCCGCCGGCAATGACTCCCAGGCTGTCAGCGATTATGGAAGCAACTTGCGTAATCCCTGCCCCTGAAAACAGCCCGACCCGCTTGCCGGCGCGGGCAATCGCCGTTTCTACACTAATGGCGCCTGACACGGCTCTAGAGGGGTTTCCCGCAATTGAGCCGATGGCAAAATCGGGCGCGTTGAAGGTCGTGATACTGGTATCGCTTATGTACAGCGTGCCGGGAGCACCCCCGGTACCCACAACGATAGGCGTGTTTGCGGTATGGGGAGAAATACTGATGGCACCATTCGTTGCATTGGCTACAACCGTGCCGCCGGACAGGGTCAGCCTGTCGGTGGTCATCTCAACAACTCCGGTGTTCGCGGCGCCCAGCACCCCGCCACTCAGAGTGATGCCCTTTGCCGGGTCGGTCGACTGTAGCGCAATGATGCCGCTATTGGTTACGGCGGAAGAAGCATAGGTTATCCCTCCGCCCGAGAGCTTGATGACGGAACTCTCTCCCGTACCGGTGGCAATGGAGCCGCTGACGGTGATCTGATTGGCAGTGGGCACGCCGATATCGACGTAATTGCCGTTTGTGGTGATACTGCCCGTCGTCAGATCGGCGTTGTTAAGAAATGAGAGGCTTCCGCTGCCGGTGCGTAAATCTGCTGAGATGGAACTGACATTATTGCCGGCATGTCGCAGAGACACAGGACCGCTGCTGACGAGTGACAGGTTGAACCCACCACCGCCGGTCACGTCCCTGGTTGAAATAAGCGCATCCTGAGCGATGCTGCTGCCGGTCAGCGCGATGTTGCCGCCGGTGCCGGTGTTTTGAATACCGGGCGCACCGGCAACCGTCGTTACCCAAATGCCATTGCCGCTTGTGTACTGAAAGCTGCCGCCGGTGGCCTCCCCTGCTATGATGCCGGTGGGATTGAGCAGCGACAGGCTAACCGTATCCCCCTTTGCATAGACCGCTTTGCCACCCAGCAGGGCACCGGTCGATTGCGTCAGTGCTCCGTTGCCGGTAAGCGCGATGATGCCATCCGGAACTTCGGTGTTGTAGATGCCGCTGACATAGGTGGAGATACCGGCTATGCCGGCGACAGTCCCCACATTCAAGGGGGCGTTGTTGCGGAACGTGAAGTTTTTGTTCGGATTAGCATTGTTGCCGATGCTTGCGGCAAGGTTGGTGACGCTGTTGGAGGCGGCTGAAAGATCGACGGCACCCAGCGCCTGAATCGCCAGGTTGGCGATAGAAAGCGTACCCGCCCCCTCTTGTGTAACCGTTCCTCCCGACTCAAGACTCAGCGTTGAAAACCCTGTCGGCGCTATGGCGGAAGTCATCACAAGGTTGCCGCCGGCCGTGGTGCCGATCCGCACGGCAGTAGCGACTATGCTGTTAAGCTCACTGGAGGAAAGTTCGAGGCTTGTTGCGGCAAGATCGGTGGTTGATCCAAGATCAATACCTCGTGCGCTGTCCGTCGACTTGATCCAGACCGTTCCGCCGATGGCGTTGATGCCGCTATTCGCCTGCATGGCTACCCGGTTTGCCGTTAGCGTGACGTTTCCCCCGGAAAGCACCTGCAGTGATGGCAGCGTCAATTGATTGCCGGCCGTCAGCTTCAGATCGGCAGTGCCGGCACCCATACTGGTTGCCGTAATGTCCTGCGTGGCCGATATTGCGATCGGCGTTGCCGTGCCTGTGGTAAACAGATTTTGCAATGTGGCGCTGCCGGTATGGTCCAGGTAGACCGCCCCGGGACCGGCGGCATTGAAGCCGACACTAATGCTGGACGCCCCGCTGGTTTTCAGCGGCGCATTCGCAACACCGATCATGCTGCCCCCTCCCAGATGCTGCAGATTGACGGATGGCGCCGAAATGGTACCGGTGCCGCTGATAGAGCCTCCCGCGGCAGCGTCGATATGGACGCTGCCTGCTGTTATCGGCCCGTTCAGCAGCACGTTCTGTCCACCCTGCACGGTGACGCTGCCGGTTGTCGAGACCGCCGCCGGATTCAGCTTCACATCGCGGCCGGCGGTCAGGCTGATCGCCCCGCTGCCGCCGCCGGTGGCACCGCTGTAAATGTTGGTCGTGTTCAGCTCGATATCGCTGGTTGTCCCGCTGGCGATCACGCTGACCGCACCGGCGCCGGCATTGTCGTTGCCGCTTATCAGAGCGTTCCCAATGATGGCGGAACCGCCGGTCGCCGACAATGAAATGCTGCCGTTGCCGCTGGTCTGCACCCAGCCGACGCTACGGATGGTGCCGGCGTTGGTTATGGTGACGTTCCCGCCGCCGTTGTTGTTGATGTTAGCACCGCTCAGCGTCAGGGTGGTCGCCGCATTGTTGAAGGTAATATCCCCGGACGTAAGGTTGCTGGCGCTATAACTCGCAACCTGGTTGACGTTGCCCAGCAGCGTACCGCGCACGCTGCTGGTTGCAAGCGCTGCCGCCTGGAGTGTACCGCTGCCTGACTGCTGAATGCCTGCAGAGCCCGCGGAACCGGTGCCGCTGATGGTGATCGCACCCGCGCCGAATGCCGTGCCTGCGGTTATGCTTCCCAGCAGGGAGACACCGCTATTGCCGCTCCCGGTACCGGTGCCGATACCGGTAATGCTGATCGTCCCCCCGGCACTGACAACAGTTACATACTGACTGTTCAGCAGCACCCCCTCATTGTTGCTGGTGGGGGTGTTGATGCAACCGGACGGGCACGGTCCGCCGGTTATGCTGATCGAGCCGCTTCCCGTGCTCTGAAGTTGCAGGGGGGTGCTGAGCGAACCATGCAGGCGCACTCCTTTGTTGTTGCTTCCGGTCGCATCGCCACCATAACCAATAATGGAGAGCGTGCCGTTCTCAACCCGGATAGTGCCGCCACTCAGGTTGATCCCGCGAATATTGCTCTTGCCGGTGCCCAGGCCGCCACGACCGGTCAGGGAAATGGCACCGCTGCCGGTGGTGTCAATAACCGCATCCGAATAGATACCCGCAGTGCCGATGGTGCCAATGGTAGGCTGGTCACCTGTTCTGCCCGCCAGGGTTATGTTGCCCCCCTGGGCGTGCAGTTGCACCGTGTTTGCCAGGTTGATGCCGTCAGCATCGAATGGTGAGCCGGCAACCCCCTGGCCACGGATGATGATATTGCCGCCACCGGTACTGATGGTAGCTGTTTCGACGTACACTCCGTACAGTTGGTCGTTGGTTGCGCTGCCGTAGCCGATGGCGGCCGTCACGGCAGGATCGAGGCCACCACCGACGATCAGGCTGCCGCCGTTGGTGGTAATGTTCTTGTTGATCCAGACACTACCCGGTGCGGTGTCGCTCTGGGCGTGAGCATTCAGCACCACATCCAGCTTGCCGCCGCTTGATGATATCGGCGCATTGATGCTGATGCTGCGTTCAGCCTTGAGGGTGAGCGATGTATCGGCTGTACCGGTTTTTGCAATAGCGTCATTGACGAAAATATCGCCATTGCCGGCGGTCCCCATGACGGCGGTTTCAATGACAATGTTGCCGCTGTTCAGGTTTGTCGCCAGGGTGGCACCGGTCATGTCGCCCCCGCTCGGGGCAATGGTGAAATCGTTGGGATCGAGGAGCCAGATGCCGGACCTGCCGTTGGCGGCAATTGTGCTGATTCGGGCCGTATCGGCTACTTTCAGGTAGGTTCCCGAGGTTTCGACAAATCCGCCGTTGCCCCCCTGCTCCCCGCCTTTGGCGCTGATCGTGCCATCAACGACCGTTGCACCGTCGGACCAGACGATCACCTTGCCGCCGCTGGCAGTGCCGCTACCGTCCGCCGATGTTACGCTCCCGCTTGCAACCGTTGTCTCCCCGGACGACTTCAGGAATATCCGCCCCTGGGCGTCCTGCACCGCGCTGTTCGCGCTGATACGCCCCTTCTGACGCACCACGCTGCCGTACATGCCAATACGACCGGCATCAGCGACAATCGTACCAAGGTTCAACGATTCGCCGGCAGGAGCCGTCACCACAACCGCAATCTCAGGACTCCGGCGATCAACCAGCAGCACCTCCTTGCCGGCGGCCAGCAGTACGTCACCGTTGGGAGCCGTGATCACCCCGCTGTTCTCAACAGCTGGCGCGATCAGGTACACGCCGCCGCCGGACGGCGTGGCAATGCTCCCCCGATTCTCGACCTTGCCGGCCGTCGGACCAGCCGAAAACTTCATCCGGCCCGCCAGAAAGTCTTCGTTGGTGATGGTCAGCGTGGAGGCGATCAGACCGTTGACGTCGACCCGACTGTTGGGACCGAACAGGATGCCGTTGGGATTGATCAGCAGTACCTTGCCGTTGGATTGCAGGGCGCCCAGGATTTTGGAGGGATCGCCGCCGGTGACCCGGTTGAGTACGGCGCTCAAGGCGGAGGGTTGGATGAAGCGGGCGGTTTCACCCTGGCCGATGGAAAACCCCTGCCAGTTGATGATCGCATTGGCGGAGTTGGTGATGGTCATGGTGCCGCCGGAGCTGACAATGCCGGCGGTGCCGCTGACTACCGTGGGACTGGTGGGCAGGGCGTATACCGTGCCGGCTGAGGACGCCAGCAGCGCCGCCGCCAGCAGGTTGCCTACCGTCACCGGCGCTGCTCCCCCACTACCCCGTACCGCTTCGGATACCACAACCCAGGCTTCCCGCAACCTGCTCCAGATCAGACGATACACTCTGTTCATGACGATACCCCATCAGCGCACGATACAGTCCGTCGTCCCTCCTCCCTGCGCCGCCCCCCCTTCTCCTCCCTGGCCTCGCGACCCTTGGGAAACCGATGGCGGCGGGTTGAAGGGTATGTTCGGCTTTGTCGGCAACACCACTGGTGGCGTGGTAGGGTTCTGAACGTAGACGTATTGACCGGCCTTCACCTGCAGGGTGGTTTGTACTCCCTCGTTGTTGGTAATCACGACCTGACCGTCGGCAACCGCCAGGTAGAGCCCCGGCTCGACGGCACCGCAGGAGTTTCCGGTGCAGAATTGCGCGTCGTAAATGGTACCGCGGATACCGATGGTGGCCGTGGGGGTTTTCATACGGTAACTGTCCTGGTTGCCCCGTTTGCCGATCTGTCCCGTAATGGTGCGCAGCCCCCCTTTGATCAGGTTGTAGGAACCGACATCGTTTTTGGGATTTGCCTGATCGTAGCGGTGCTGCTCCACCCTGAACTGTGTGTCCGGCTTCAGGGTCACTTCGCTGCCGTCGGAAAACTTCAGCCGGGCATAGGTTCGTTTCTGCGTTATCACCGTATCGCCTTCGTCAATCTTGGAACCGATAGACAAAGCTTTCGTGGTACCATCCGTCTTGCGCGCCAGCAGGGGACCGGACAGGTGGGTCACGCTGGCGGCCGTTGCAGCCAGCGCAACAGACGACCACAGCAGCAGGCAGAGCAGCAGCAGGCTAATTGCAGTAATTTTTCTTGGGTTTTTCATCTTTTTTCTCTCCGCCGGCAGACTGTGCATCCGTATTCTTGTCCTTATTCTTGTCTTTTTTCTCTTCCTTCCCGTTACTGCCATTGGTTTCGGACTGGCTCGACGGGCCTTCAGATGACGATTCTTCCTTGGAAGGGGCGAGTGCGACCAGCACCAGCCCGGCAGGTGCAACCGGTGTCGTGCTGGCCTGCTCGGTCTCTTTCACCACCTGGTTCGTGGTCTGGGTGATCGACGTTTGTTGCTGCGGCAGCACCACGGAGCAGCCGGTGGTCGTCGGGGCGGTAGTGCAGATGGCCAGGGTGGGAAGAACGGCACTGCAACCGGCAGTGGCCGGAGCGGCAATGCATGCCGACAGGGTCGGCAGCACTGCGGAGCAGCCGGCGGTCGTCGGGGCGGCAGTACAGGTGGTCAGCGACGGAAGCACCGTCGCACATCCGGGAGTGGCCGGAGCGGCGATGCAGGTCTCAAGGGCCGGTGCTGGCGGTTTGACGACCGTTCCTCCCTGGTCTATCGTCGTGACACCGGCCGGTGCCACGGCAGACCCGCCTGCGGCTATTACCACGCCGGTGCCTGCTTTCAGGCTGATGGCACCAGTCGTCGAGGCAACCGGCCCGCTAATCGTCAGGTTGTCACCGCCAACGGAACTGGCAGATGCCTCGAGCAGGATATTCCCTTGGGCCGTGACGCCGCCGCTGCCAATGGTCAAAGGACTGTGCGCCCGCAGGGTGACGTCGCCCGTGGTGGCGACAACCGGCACGCTTCCGGTCGCAACGGCGCCATAGTTATCGACATACACCGACCTGCCGGCCGTCAGCGTCGACCAGAGCGGCACCTGGGTCGACAACGGTACCGCAGATGAGCCGATATCCACACCGGCCGTGGCGAACAGTGCCTGGGCCTGGACGCCGATACTGCCGGTGGCATCGAGAATCGAACCGGAGCTCTGCAGGCTCACCGTTCCGGACGCAGCAGTGACCGGCGCCTTCAAAGCCAGATCTCCACCGGATGTTGCAAGCGTCACACTACCGGACGGCGTTGAAACACCGGCAATGATTTTGGGGTTTTCCAGGCCTCCCACCACCGAAACGACTGAAAACGGCTTGCCGGCACTGAACGCCACATCGCCTGCCGTGGTATTAATGGCGAGTGCGTCTACCATGTTGGACGCGGCATTCAGGCTGACGCCGCCGCCCGCGAGCACCCCCAGGGCGGGCACCGCAATGGCTGCTCCGGTACGCTGCGTTACCGTTCCCGCACTGACCAGCCCCAGCCGCTGGCTACGGGTGATGGCACCGGCAATGGTCAACGGACCGGACGCCAGCCCATCATCACCAGCATCGCTCCCGATCACGAGGGTGGGTGCGCTGAACGTTGCCTCGCTGGTGTTCAGTACGTTCAGACCGCTGCCGCTGGCACCGACGGTAATCGGCCGATTGGCGGAAAACGGCCGGATGCCGATTTCGCTCTGGATATCCGTGGAGCTGACCCTAACCGTCGGAGTACCGGCCAGAACCAGGTTATCCGCCGTGAACTCAGCCGACTGGACGGCATTGACCACAGAGCCGAGCGTTACGGTGCCGGTCTCGGAAGCTGTGGCGGTAAACCGTACCCTGCTTCCCGCGACCGTCCCCGCCACGTGGCCGATGCTGTTGCCAAACAGCCCGACGGCGTCTGCGGCCTGAACCGAAGCGCTGATTGTCAGCAGCCCATCCGAGCCGAGCATGACGCTTCCGCCCTGCGACGAGACACCAGCGTTTACCTGCACCGCACCCACGTTCTTCAGGTAGACCGAGCCGCCCGCCGTAACGCCTGCCCATTCGCCCACCTGGGTCAGCAGAGCAGTGTCATACGAACCGATACTTCCACCTGCGGCAGCGCGGAGCGAGGTGGCAATCAAGGGGGCACCGGCGCCTGAACGCAGTATGGAGCCGGTGGTCGATTCAAGACTGATCTGTCCGTTCGCTGCGCTGACGGTTGTTCCAATGGTCAGAGTGCCGGCGGCCCGTGCTGTGAGGTTGGAAGCTGCCACCAGGCCGGCCGGACCGGACGGGGTCTCGGGCAGGCTCACGGAAACCCCGGAAGTGCTGAAGCCGGCGACGAGCGGTGTTGTGCCGGCCAGGCTGCCGCCACTGCTGCCGACGGTCTCCTGATAAGTGCTGCCTGTAGGGATAAACGTGGTTGATTTCAGGTTGTTCAGAGAGAAGCCGGACATGTTCATCAACTGGGAAGCTATGGCCGCGGCACCGTTGCCGAGCCCGATGGTCACATCGCCGGCATAGCTGCTGCTGGCCGGCCCGTAGTTGAAGGAAATGGCTCCGCTGGTGTCGAGTACGGTCTCGAACCGGGCCGAGCTGCCTGCTTCGTAATAGCGTTCGACATCCCATTTCACCGCCATACTGGTGGTGGTCGGCTGTGATATGAACACGTTTTTCCCCTGGGACGGCTTGACGATCCAGTCGTTCCAGGCCGGTGCAATGGCTTTGTAGCCGGCAAGGTCCTGGAGACTGTCACTGTACGCGCTGGTGCCGCTACCAAAACTGATCAGGCCGTTGCTGGAAATAAAGGCCTGGGAGAACGTTTCGCCGAAATAGGTGAAGGTGAAGGGCAGCGTGTAGATGAAAAAGTCGTCGTCAACGTAATCGCTGTTGTAACTGTTGAAGGTCAGGTCCAGCGTGTTTGTGGCCTCAAGGTAAACGTGCCGGCTTGAGCGGACGTTACTAAGCACCACGTTGCTTCCTTTCAGGGTGATGTCCCGGTCGGCAGCCCTGTTGTCAAGATTGGAAATGGTCCCCGCGTTTTGGCGCAGGTCGCCACCCGCCTGAATCGTGATGGCACCACCACTGCTGATGTCGTCGTAGAGTCCGATAGTTCCGGCGGCAACCAGCGAAACGTCTCCCTGCGCGCGCACCAGCTCCACATCCATGCTGCCGCCGTTCCTGATGCTGATGCCGCCCTGCGCTTCCGCCATGAGTCCGGTGAAGAGGTTGGCGCTGTTTTCGAGGGTTATGCCGCCACTGCCGGAGAAGAGCTGGAGCGCACCCACATTGAGCGGGGCAGTCTGACTGATTGAGCCTTCAGTAAAAATACTCAGGCTGGTTGACGGTTTGTTGATGCCGCTGCCCGCTATGCTGATGTTCCCGGAAGCGGGCACAAAGGACTCAACCGCGGAATTGCCGACACGGAGCTGTCGGCTGGTGAGCGAGGTAGTGTCATGGGTGGCGGCACCGTCGCCCACGACCATGTTCGCCCCCGGCGTGTACGGAGCCAGCAGAATGCCGTAGTCCGCACTGAATGTCCTGCCGGCTGTCGCCGAATACAGGTCCGTCGCCAGACCGGCATTGCCGACATGGCTGTTCGCCCCCAGGGAGATTGCCGGCGCCTTGAGCAGCAGATTGCCGCCGGAGGTCTGGATGCCGCTGACCCCCTGGTGCAGGTCAGTGACGGCAAGCGGCGCACTGCCGCTAAAGACGATGTCCGCGCCGTTGCGGGAGATCGCCGCAAGGGAGCCAACCGCATTACCCGCATCCTCAAGATAGATGGCTGTGCCGGCGTCGAGATGGGCCCCACGCCCCGGTGCAAGCAGCAGGGCACCGGCTTCCTGGGCAATCCCCTGGTTGTCGGAGATCAGCTTGACCCCCAGTGGATTCGTACCGGCTGCGGCAGCAGTAACGCCGCTTGCGCCGGCAACATGAGACAGCAGTATCTGGTTGCTGCTGCGGTAACTGAAACTGTCGAGCGCAGCACCGCCAGTGGCCTCTCCGGCAATGATCCCGGTGGGATTGGGTTGATCGAGGTTGACCGATGTCCCCGTGGCCTGGACTGCCTTACCCCGCAACAGCGCACCGCCGGCCTGGCTGATCGCTCCGGAACTGGTAAGGCTGATAACGGCGTCAGGGGCGGCAGCGTCGTACACTCCGTTCATAAAACTGCCGATACCGCTGATCCCTCCCACATGTCCGATACTCAGGTTCCCCTGATTGCGGAACGTAACGTTTCTGTTGGGGTTACCAGCGTCACCCGCCGATGCGGCCAGCGTGGCAACCTGATTGTTCTCGGCCAGCGTGACACTTCCCACGGAATTGAGGGCAAGGTTGGGCACGGTGATCGTGGCTCCCGTTATCTGACTGATCCCGCCGGCACCAGCATTAAAGACATGAGCTGATGCGGATGGCGTCGTGACTGCTCCAACGACATGTATTGCACCGGATGACGCCCCGGGGGAGCCGATGGTGACGGCCTGCGCGGTTATCGTGCCGAGCGAGGGAATATTCAGACCTGGCGAGGAGTAGCCTCCCAGGTAGATATCGTTGTTTGAAGGCGAGAGCGCCCCGATCTTCACCGTGCCGTCCGGAACGCTGATGGTGCCGCTGCCCAGGGTTATCTGGCCGCCCGACAGGGTGCCGAGCAGCGAGAGGCCCGACCCGTTGCCGGCGAGCGCTATGGCATTGCTGCCGGTACTGATGTACTGGCCGTACAGCTCAAGTTGCTTCGGGCCGCTTAGGGTAAGAGGGGAGGAGGTAGCCACCGACAGGTTGGGCGTATAATTGCCGAAGCTGTCGTAACCCACGACGATTTTTCCGGCGGAAATCCGCTCCAGATCGCTGCCGCTCAGATTCCAGGACTGCGACCCGTTGATGCTCTGGCTCAGGACCGGACTGTTATTATAGGAAGAAAGATAGACCGTGTTGCTTCCCGCATTGATTGCGGCACTGCTGTTGGTGGCCACTCTGTTCATCCTGATGACCAGGTCGCCGCCGCTGCTGATGTTGCCCAGCATGGTCGGGAATGTTGCATCGTAGGACTCCAGCCTGACCGGTCCGTTGCTGTTGATGCCGGTAAAGTTGCGGATCGACGAGGAAGAGGTGTTGTAGATGTTGACCCCGTTGTTGACATTACTGAAGCTGATTTCTCCGGCAACGTCCGCCACGAACACCTTGCCACCGGCGCCGATACCGTTTACTGCCTGGAGCATGAGTGACGAGCCCGTCACTTCAGAGGCAAACCCGTAGTTGTTGGCCGTTATGACATTGGCGGCATTCAGGGAAACAGCGCCACCGGTAAACCTGCCGTAGGTTGTTCCGCCATCAAGGCTGGCAAACACGATATCCCGGCCGCTGGCAGTAATGTTCTGGGCGGTCACGTGCTTATTGATCACGACACTGCCGGCTCCCGATACATCCTGATCGGCCAGCAGCACCAGCGAGTTATTCATGGTCAGCGCAGCATCAATCGTAATATCGTTGTGGGCCTTAAGCGTCAGGGTGGCTGCAGCGGCATTGGCTGTGTTTATTGCTGAAGACACCGTAATAGTGCCGGTCCCCCCGCCGCTGCCGGTGGTATCAACCACGACGCTGGTACCGCCATCAAGCACTCCGGCGATCATGGAAGCACCGATGAAGGAAGGACTTGAGCCGCCATTTCCGACAAAATTCGGCGAACCGGTATAGGTGCCGGTGGTGTCGATGGAGCCGATGATGATATCGTAGGGATCAAGCAGCCACGTTCCTCCGCTGCCAAACGGCGCCGTCAGGTCCGGAGCCTTATTCACCGCCAGATTGCCACCCGAGGTTTCGACAAATCCGCCGTTGCCCCCCTGCTCCCCGCCTTTGGCGCTGATCGTGCCATCAACGACCGTTGCACCGTCGGACCAGACGATCACCTTGCCGCCGCTGGCAGTGCCGCTACCGTCCGCCGATGTTACGCTCCCGCTTGCAACCGTTGTCTCCCCGGACGACTTCAGGAATATCCGCCCCTGGGCGTCCTGCACCGCGCTGTTCGCGCTGATACGCCCCTTCTGACGCACCACGCTGCCGTACATGCCAATACGACCGGCATCAGCGACAATCGTACCAAGGTTCAACGATTCGCCGGCAGGAGCCGTCACCACAACCGCAATCTCAGGACTCCGGCGATCAACCAGCAGCACCTCCTTGCCGGCGGCCAGCAGTACGTCACCGTTGGGAGCCGTGATCACCCCGCTGTTCTCAACAGCTGGCGCGATCAGGTACACGCCGCCGCCGGACGGCGTGGCAATGCTCCCCCGATTCTCGACCTTGCCGGCCGTCGGACCAGCCGAAAACTTCATCCGGCCCGCCAGAAAGTCTTCGTTGGTGATGGTCAGCGTGGAGGCGATCAGACCGTTGACGTCGACCCGACTGTTGGGACCGAACAGGATGCCGTTGGGATTGATCAGCAGTACCTTGCCGTTGGATTGCAGGGCGCCCAGGATTTTGGAGGGATCGCCGCCGGTGACCCGGTTGAGTACGGCGCTCAAGGCGGAGGGTTGGATGAAGCGGGCGGTTTCACCCTGGCCGATGGAAAACCCCTGCCAGTTGATGATCGCATTGGCGGAGTTGGTGATGGTCATGGTGCCGCCGGAGCTGACAATGCCGGCGGTGCCGCTGACTACCGTGGGACTGGTGGGCAGGGCGTATACCGTGCCGGCTGAGGACGCCAGCAGCGCCGCCGCCAGCAGGTTGCCTACCGTCACCGGCGCTGCTCCCCCACTACCCCGTACCGCTTCGGATACCACAACCCAGGCTTCCCGCAACCTGCTCCAGATCAGACGATACACTCTGTTCATGACGATACCCTTTGCTCGTGTTCCCTTTGCATCCCGTCTGCTGTCCGCAGACGGCACCTCACCCCGGTCGGTCGCAGGGCGCGAAGAAAGCGCCCGGTGGCCGGGCCGGCATCAATACACCAGCGCTCCCTTGAAGTGGACCGCATTGCCGCCCCGCCGTGTGTTTGACGAGTTGTCCAACGCATGTCCCCAGTCCAGACTGAAGCTGAACAGGTCACCGATACCCAGGCGAAAGCCGACGCCTGCACTGGTTAAGGAATTGGATTCCAGCTCTCCGGGCTTGGCCCTGAGGTTATAGCCAACGCCGCCGTCAAAGAAACCGGCCAGGCGGAACTGTGTGCGCGGCACGGCAAGCAGTCTGGCCATATCGGGCGTATAGAGTTCGATACTCCCGCTGAACCCGGCATCCCACGATTCTTCACGTTCCTCGTAGCCACGAACCGAGTTCGCTCCCCCCAGACCGAGCTGCTCACCGGGAATCAGGCGATCAGGTGTGTACTGCCCGCTGCCGAACGAGCGGAGCAGCCAGTCGTTGGGCAGGTAGATCAGCTTGTTGAAGCCGTAACGAAACGCCCAGTAATCGACAACCGTATCCGGCCGGGAGACCTGGAAGGCCTGCGCGTAATAGTCCCTGGTACCCTGCCCCCCCCACGGTTCGTTATGCACGACTCCCAGGGAGCCCTCGAAGGCGAAGATATCGCTGGACCAGCTGCCGCCATAGGCAATGCTGAACGGATGCACCACGTGATCCGGTGCCAGCAGGTTGAAATCGGTTGCCCCCAGTTTCAGGGTGTTGTCGTAGAAACGGTAGTCGAATCCCAGAATCAGCTTCTGTTCATATGCGCCGATCCTCGGCAGCA
Source organism: Trichlorobacter ammonificans (assembly GCF_933509905.1). Classification (GTDB taxonomy): domain Bacteria; phylum Desulfobacterota; class Desulfuromonadia; order Geobacterales; family Pseudopelobacteraceae; genus Trichlorobacter; species Trichlorobacter ammonificans. The sequence goes on from NZ_OW150024.1 coordinate 2,970,663, forward strand.
TCAGGTTGTAGCGCACGCCGCTGACAATACCCTTGCCGCCGGAAATGACGTCGGCGATCTTGCCGTTGTCCACATCGGAATAGCCACCGAACAGGTCAATGGTGTCGCCCAGGCCGTACAGCGGAATCCGGTAGGCGCCGCTGATGATCTTGACCTTTTCAACATGGTCCGGCGACGTGGTGTACTGCAAGGTTGCCACATGGTCCCGATCCCACAGATTGGCGTGCTGCAGCGTCAATCCCGTCCGGTAATACCCGCTCTGCGTACTCCCCGTATTATCGCCGCTCAATGCCACTTTCCAGGGCTTCTGGTCCTGCACCTGTACCTGCGCCTTCAATTCGGTTTCCTTCTCCTCGGCCCTGAACTGCAGGGTAAGCTTGCGCCCCGGATTCTCATTAGCTGCCCGGAGATTCTCGGATATGGCGGCGACCCTGGGAGGAACACCGACCTTCAGGGTCGGAAGCGCATTGAGAATGTTGTCGCGGCTGTAGTGCCGGTTGCCCTCCACCAGAATCTCGCTCACCACCGGCTCGATCACGTTCATGACCACGGTGCCCCGTTCCAGCTCCTGTTCCGGCAGAATCACGGTTACCAGGGTGTAGCCCCGCCCCCGGTAGGCCGATTCCAGCTCATCCATCGCTTCCTGCAGGGTGCCGAAGTCCTTTTGCGGTCCGGTGTATTTCTTGAGGATGGCGGCAACCTCCGGAGCCGGCAGGACCGTATTCCCCTCAAGCTGGATACGATTGATGTCGAAGCGCGGCACCACCGTCTCTTCGGCCCACAGGGGCGCGGCACACAGCGCAAGACCGATCGCACCCAGCAGCAGCTGCTTTTTCATGACAACCTCGTTTTATTTGATAGTAAAGGTACAGACACCGTCCCAGGAGGTGGCTGGAGGTTTCAGCCGATACTGCCGGATGCGGTCCCGATAGAGCGCATACAGTCCGCGATCAGGTCTTCCCGCCGCCAGATGCTGCAGCATTCCCTCGGCCTGATCCCACTGCTGCAGGCGATAGGCATGCACCATTTCATTAAACGCCGTTATATCATTCAAATACTCTTTTTCAAGCGCCGCTTCATCGCCGCAGGGCTCAAAAATGGCCACCGGTTGATCCTTGCCCTTGACCCGCACCAAGTCCAGCTCCCGCCAGGCGAACCCGTTGATTCTGTTTTTGGTTTCCTGACCGGCGATCAGCCAGATGCCGTACTGCCGCGTCAGCCCTTCCAGGCGGGAGGCCAGGTTGACCGCATCGCCCATAACCGTGTAGGCAACCCGGTAGCTTGACCCCATGTTGCCCACCCGCATCGGTCCGCTGTTGATGCCGACGCCAATCTGCAGGTCGGGATAGCCACGCTCCGCCATCTCCCGGGAGAGGGACGCCATCCGTCTTCGCATGGCCGTTGCCGCCTGCACCGCGTGCAGGGCATGATCCGGATCATGCAAGGGTGCTCCCCAGAAAGCCATGATGGCGTCGCCGATATATTTGTCCACCGTACCGCCATACTCGTAGATAATGGCCGTCATGGCCGAGAGGTACTCGTTCATGAACTGGGCCAGCTCTTTGGGCGTGAGCTTTTCCGAAATACCGGTGAATCCCACCACGTCGGTAAAAAGTACGGTCATCTCACGACTTTCCGGCTCCATGGTAAAATGCTCCGGGTCCCTGCTCATCACGCCCACGATTTCCGGCGGCACGTACTGACCGAACAGACCGGTGATCTGACGGCGGGAACGGGACTCCACCAGGAATCCGTAGCTGGCATTGAAGGCGTAGAGCACGGGAAACAGCACCATCTGGGAGGCCAAGGGCAGCACCAGACCGGAACGCCAGGCCAGCCAGTTGACGCCGCCGGCCACCAGCAGCACCGTCACCGTCACCCCCAGCGATGCCAACGGCCCCAGAAACGGCAACAGCAGACTGAGCACCAGTCCGCCGAGCGCCAGGGTCGCCAGCTCCGCCCCCCGGGCATAGCCGGGAGCATGGCGGATAGTCTGGTCGAGAATCCCGGCAATCATGGTGGCATGGATCTCCACCCCGGCGTAGACGGCTGATACCGGCGTGGAGCGCAGATCCATCAGCCCCGGCGCCGTGGTCCCCACCAGTACGATGGCCCCTTCAAGCTGCTCTTTCTTGACGCGTCCCTTCAGAATATCCGCGGCAGAGATATAGGGAAAACTCCCCTGGCTTCCCCGGTAGGGGATCAGGGCGCTGGCCCGGCCATCCACCGGAATCCTCAGATCAGCCACCTGCAGCCACTCCAGCACGTCCGGCGCTCCCGGAGGAGTTCCGGGCAGCAGCTCCGGAAGCCCGAACATGGCCCTGAGCACTGCCAGGGAAAGGGATTCGTAATAGCTGCCCTTGTATTCCTGCAACATCGGCACCCGGCGGGTGACACCGTCATGGTCGGGGTCGGGATTGAAATGCCCCCCCAGCCCGGCCGCTTTCTGCAACACCGGAATGTTGGCACCATAGCCGTGCTTGCCGGCAATGCCGCGCACCGCCGCAGTTGCCCGCTCCCTCGATATCGCCGGGGCCGGCAGGACACCGGCAGTCCGCGCCCCCTGGGCCTCGCCGACAAAGTAGTAGCCCAGCACCACCGGCCGATTTCTGAAACGGGAAGCCAGCAGGGCGTCGTAATCGAGCGTGTCCCGCACCCGCGCCAGCTCCCTTCTGAATGCCTCATTCTTCCTGAGGGGGCCGCGGGCCAGTTGTTCCAGTTGCCGGATGCCGGAACTGGTATCCGGTTCGGCGAACACGACGTCGAACCCCACCACCGCCACCTGGTAACGGTCGAACAGCTGGTCCACCATCCGCGCCACCACGTTGCGGCTCCAGGGCCAGCGTCCCACCTCGGCAAGGGATTTTTCATCGATATCCACGATCACGATCCGGTCATCCCGGGTTTCCGGCATGGTCATGGTCAGACGATGATCGTAACTCCAGAGCTCAAGCTGGTGCAGGAAGCGCAAAGGAAGCAGGCCGGCAGCATACAGCAGGGAGAGCAGCACCAGGGCGCTGCCGGCAAGGATGCGCGGGAGCTGTTTTTTCATGCGGGGTCTCAATAAAACGGGGAGTATGCTGACGCTTTCAGCAGTATAAAACAAAAAACGGGGAGCACAAGGCTCCCCGTCGTTTTCCTGCCGAATGTTTGCTGTCGCTCAGAAGTTGATATCCAGCTGGGTGGTAAAGGTAGGCTTGCCGCCATACAGCGTGGTTTGCCCGGGATTGTAGACGTTGGCCCCCACCAGCACCGACACATTGGGGGTAAAGGTCCAAGCGGCCCCCACCGAGATGGCGCCGAACGCATTATTGCCGCTCATATAGTCCACGCCCAGCCAGAGTTTGTCCGAAATTTCGCTGATGGTCCGGTCCCAGGACGCCAGCAGACCGACATTTTGTTTGGTACCGAGATTCTTCTCGGCGCCGTGGTAGCCGCCGACGGAGAACCGTCCCACCACCGGCAGGGTTTTGGCAACCAGCCCGTAGGCAATGTTCGAGGTGGTATTGCCGCCGGTCGCCCCGCGATCAAAGGTGCCGATGCCGAACATACCGGCGGCAACAGCCGGCTGGCCCTTGAAGAAAGCATCTTCGGGAATGGCACCCTTGAAGTTGAAGTAGGCCGGGTGCTGAGCCCCCACGGAACCACCACCGTCGGTCAGAAAATCAACGCCGATCTCAAGCTTGAACTTCTCGAAGGGGAGCACGCCGACGGTCACGCCGGCATTGTAGTAGTTGGAGCCGGCATTGGCATTGTCGGAAAAGCGGACGTAGTTATCGATGCTGATGTTGACTTCCTTAAAACCTTTTGCGTCGGTGGACGGAATCCAGATCTGGCCGGACGGCGTCGCCATGGCGACGCCGGAACAGACGAGAGTCAGTGCTGCTGCCAGCAGGGAGCGGGTAAATGCCTTCATGATGTTTCCTCCTTGGGGGTGTGGTTTGTTGCCGGTCATTGTGTCGCTACACGCCTCACGACCGTAACAGTAAGCATGCCAATTTCATCACCACACGCCGCGCCCCGAACAAGTGTAACAATTTAAGCCACCTACACCTCAACACCCCATCAGGCACGCCGCCAGCCTGCCCCAAACGGGCAGCGCCGACGGCAGAGGCTGCCCAGGCATTCAGCAGCAGCTGATTCTTTTCATAACAGCACCAGCGCGGTATGTTTTTCAGGGAAAGTTGAGGTAGTATGGGACAACTTCGGGCATGACGGGAGAAGATGCAATGAGGATACTGCTTGCCATCACCGGCGCCTCCGGCGCCATCTACGGGCTGCGGCTGGCGGAAGAACTGCTGAAGAGTGGGGTGACACTGACCATGACGGCCAGCCCCAGCGGCATCGGGGTCTGTCGTTTCGAAACCGGGGTGGAACTGGCGGGAGAGCCAGGGGAAATCGCCCGGCTGCTGACGACCCGCTGGCAGACGTCACCGGAACGGCTGAACTTCCGCGACTCCGCCGATCTCTGGGCGCCGGAAGCCAGCGGCTCCGCCGCACCGGACCTGATGATCGTGGCTCCGTGCAGCATGGGTACCCTGGGGCGGATAGCCGCCGGTCTTTCCGGCAGCCTGATCGAACGGGCCGCCGACGTCATGCTCAAGGAAGCCCGCCCCCTGATCCTGCTGCCGCGGGAAACACCGCTCTCCGCCATCCACCTCGAAAACATGCTGCGCCTGTCGCAGGCCGGCGCCCGGATCGTACCGGCCATGCCGGCTTTCTACCATCAGCCGGCCTCCCTGGATGCACTGGTGGATTTCGTGGTGGGCAAGGTGCTGGATCAGGCCGGCGTCCCCCACACGCTCTTCAAACGGTGGGGCGATACGGCGTAGTTCACACGGAGTCGCGTCTTCACTGCCGCACCTGGCCGTCGCCATAGACGATAAACTTGGTGGTGGTCAGATCCTCCAACCCCATGGGACCAAAAGAATGCAGCTTGGTGGTGGAGATGCCGATCTCCGCCCCCAACCCCAACTGGCCGCCGTCGTTGAAGCGGGTGGAGGCGTTCACCAGCACGCAGGAGGAGTTGACCTCACGGATGAACCGCTGGGCATTGGCGTAGTCGCTGGTGATGATTGCCTCGCTGTGCAGCGAGCCGTAGCGGTTGATATGCTCGATGGCCTCGTCCATGTCACCCACCACCTTGCAGGCCAGGATCAGCTCCAGGTACTCTGCGGCCCAGTCATCCTCCGTGGCGAGCGCCGCCTGGGGGGCGTAGCGCCGGAACTCGTCATCACCGCGCAGCTCCACCTGCAGATCCCCCAGGGTTTCGGCCAGCATCGGCACGAAGGCAGCCGCCACATCACGGTGGATCAGCAGTGTTTCCAGGGCATTGCAAACGCCTGGCCGCTGGGTCTTGGCGTTGATGATGATCTTCGTCGCCATGGCAAAGTCGGCGCTGGCATCAACAAAGGCGTGGCAGACCCCCTTGTAGTGCTTGATCACCGGAATACGGGAGTGCTCCACCACAAAACGGATCAGGCTCTCACCACCGCGGGGTATGATCAGGTCGATCAGCTCCTCCTGCTTGAGCATCTCCAGCACCCCCGCCCGTTCCGTGAACGGAATCAGCGACAGGGCCGCTTCCGGTATGCCCAGTTCCTTCATCACTCCCTGCAGTAGTGACGCAATGGCGCGGTTGGAGTGGATCGCCTCGGAGCCGCCACGCAGGACCACGGCGTTGCCGGACTTCAGGCAGAGAGCGGCGGCATCGGCGGTCACGTTGGGCCGCGACTCGTAGACGATACCGATCACCCCCAGCGGTATCCGCATCTTGCCCACCATCAGCTCGTTGGGCCGCTTCCACATTTTGGTCACTTCACCCACCGGGTCCGGAAGGGCAGCCACTTCCCGCAGAGCGTCGGCCATGGCGGTGATCCGCTTCCCGTCCAGCATCAAGCGGTCCAGCATCGCCTCCGACAGTCCCTTGTCCCGGCCCGCTGCCAGATCCTTGCGGTTTTCCACCACCAGGCTTTCGGTGGCGGCCTCAAGGGCATCGGCCATCAGCAGCAGCATCCGGTTCTTGACGCTGGTGGAGAGCCGGGCCAGGGCGAAGGAGGCCTGACGGGCGTTGTGGGCTATGGTTGCTACCTGTTCGGCAATAGTCATGGTGTTTTCTCCTCTTCGGCACCGGCCTGGTCCCCCAGTATCCGGTCATAGACGTTTCTGATCTTTTCCGTTGTTTCCCCGTAGTCCTGCATCAGCTGCCGGCCGGGATGGCGCAGCTTGGGATCGTAGCCCAGTCGCCTGGCCAGCTTATCCAGATAACGCTGGTCTCCCCCCAGGTCGTTGATGGAGTGGTCATGGATCAGACGCAGCCGGTTCTCCAGCTTGCGCAGAAATTTGTAGCCGCTGACCAGCGCCTCGGCATCCTCCAGCAGCAACAGCCCCAGGGCGCCGGCCTCGTTAATGACATCAACGGTGCGGACGATGCGAAGCTGCTGATGGTCCCAGCCGTGGCGCAGTTGCAGGTACTGGGCGACGAACTCCACATCCACCATCCCGCCCCGGCCGGTCTTGATGTTGTAGGCTCCCTCCCGCTCCCTGGCGATCTCGTTCTCCATGCGCATTCGCAGACGGTGGATCTCGCGGCGACCCTCGTCATCCAGACTGGCGCCGAAGACCGCCTGACTGAGTACCTCGGCGATATTGCCGGCCAGTTCCGGTTCTCCCAGCACCACGCGCGCCTTGGAAAGAGCCTGCCGCTCCCAGACCTGGGCTTCGTTCCGGTGGTACTGGGCAAAGGATTCCAGTGACGTGACCAGGGGGCCGGCGTTACCCGAGGGGCGCAGGCGGGTATCCAGCTTGTAGACGTACCCCTCGCGGGTCTGGGTGGAGAGCACCGAGATCAGTTTCTGGGCCAGTTTGGCGAAATATTCATGATTGGTGATCTGCTTGCCGCCGTCGGTCATCCCCTGGCGGTCGTAAATAAAGATGATATCCAGGTCGGAGTGATAGTTGAGTTCCCGGCCTCCCATTTTCCCCATGCCGATGATCGCCATGCCGGCGGAAACGCTTCTCCCTTCCTCCAGATAGCAGGGACGGCCGAAGCGGGCCAGCTCAGCCGTGGCGATGCCGAAGGCCGCCTCCAGGCAGACCTCCGCCAGGGAGGTCAACTGCAGGGTAATGCTTCCCTGGCTCAGGTGGCCGTGAATATCGTTGAGACCGATGCGCAGAAACTCTTCGTGCCGATACCGCCGCAGCACGTCCAGCTGTGCTTCGAAATCCTCCGCTTGCAGCAGCAGGGCGCAGAGTTCCTCACTCATCACCTCTCGTGGCTTTACCATGGAGGCGTAGGTACGGGAAACCATCGCTTCCAGCAACTCCGGATGACTGATCAGGATCTTGGACAAAAACTCCGAGGTGCCGAACAGGGTCGCCAGCAGCTTCAGCGCTTCACGGTTCTCCGCCAGCAGGGCAAAGGTGGCGGAGCGGCCCGACACCGCCGCAAAGAACCGTTCGGTGCTGGCCAGGGCCATATCCGGATCGGGGGACTCCAGCAGCGCCTGCAGAAAGGGAGGAGCGATGCGGGAAAGAATACGGCGGATTCGCTCCGTGGTGTTGCGCTTCAGCGCCCCCCCCCGCAGCATGGCCAGATTGTCGAAGGCCCGGTCCACATCCTCCAGTCCCCGCTGGGCCAGCATATCCTTGACCAGGTCCGGGTCGGCCTTGGCATCCAGCAGGTACAGGATCTCGGGGTTGACCTGCTGCTGTGCCGTCTGCTCCTGCTCGTAAAACAGGCCGCCGTAGATGGCCGAGACCCGACTGCGGTGCTGTTCCAGCACCTCCCGGAACCGCTGGACCCCGTTTTCCCGCAAAAAACCGCAACGCCGGGCCAGGGCGATCATCTCGTCCTCTTTGGCGGGGAGACTATGGGTCTGGCGCTCCTGCACCACCTGGATACGGTGCTCCACCGTGCGCAGGAAACGGTAGGCCTCGCTGAGATGCCGGCAGTCCTCCTCGCTGATCAGTCGCGCCTCCCGTAACAATTCCAGGGCAAACAGGGAGTTGCGCTCCCGCAGCTTCGCGGTCTTGCCGGCATAGACCAGTTGCAGGGCCTGAATGAAGAATTCGATTTCCCGGATACCGCCCCGGCCCAGCTTGAGGTTCTGCTCTCCTTCGCGGTTGCGGGCCAGGGAAGCATCGATTTTCTGTTTCATCAGCTTCATATCCTCGATCAGGGTGTAATCGAGGTACTTGCGATAGACAAAGGGGGACAGGGTCTGCAGAAGCTGTTCCCCCAACTCCTTCGAACCGGCCACCGGCCGTGCCTTCAGCATGGCGGTCCGCTCCCAGGACTGGCCCCAGGATTCATAGTATATTTCGGCGGAGCGGAGCGACACCGCCATGTCCCCTGACTTCCCCTCGGGCCGCAACCCCACATCCACCCGGAAGACGAAACCATCCTCGGTGATCTGGTGCATGGCCCGGGTGGTCAGCTCTGCCAGCTTGTTGAAAAAAGCATGCAGCGACACGACCCCTTTCCGACCGCCCCGGCCGTCGTCAATCCCCGCCGTCTCCCCCTGGTCGGTTTCATAGAAATAGATAATGTCGATATCCGACGAAAAATTGAGCTCCCGACCACCAAGCTTGCCCATGCCGATGACGGTCATGGCCGCCTGCCGCCCCTCCGTAGTCAGGGGGAGGCCATGCTCACAGACCAGCAGACTCTGGCTGGTCTCAAGGGCAACCTGCAGGGTGGCGGACGCCAGATCGGACAGTTCCCTGGTCACCTCTTCAAGGGAGGCAAGGCCGTTTAGGTCGCGGGCAGCGATGCGCAGAATCTCGAATCGCTTGAAGCAGCGCAGCGTCTTCATCAGCAGCGCCATATCCGCCTGCTCCGGCAGGTCACGGCGCAGGGAGCCCAGCAGCTCAGACCGGCTGCGGGATTGCTCCAGTTCATTTCCAACGAACAGGCGGGTGAAGAAGCGGGGTTCCCGATAGATCAGGTTGGTCAGAAACGGGGAGGAGCCGCACAGCATCATGAACTGCGTCAGGCGACGGCGATGAGCAACCACCGCGACAAGCTGACTGCGCTCCACCACGCCGGCCAGGCGCTCGAATCCGTTCAGCGCCATGTCCGGCGACGGTGTATGCAGTGCCGCCAGGGTAATTTTCAGCAGCGTCTCGATGGAGAAACCGTCCAGCAACAGCAGATTGGTTGCGGAACGCGACCCGTAGGCAAACCCCGATGATTCCAGCAACTGCACGAGCCCCTGGTGCCGGGACGGCTCGTCTTCCAGCGCCATGACCCAGGAAAAGCGATGATCGAAGCGGCTGCCGGGCACGGTCAGGCGCCGCCCAGCGCAGCCAGCTGGCTGGAGAAATCCCCGCGAACCACCCCTTTTTCCGTAATAATGGCGGTAATATACCGGGCAGGCGTCACATCGAAGGAGGGGTTGCGTACGCCAATCCCTTCGGGTGCGATCGGCAGGCCGCGGATATGGGTCACTTCCGTGGAAGGACGCTCCTCGATCGGAATGCGGCTGCCGTCGCTGCAGGAAAGGTCGAGGGTCGAGACCGGCGCTGCCACGTAGAAGGGAATACCGTGCTCTCGTGCCAGGACCGCCACCGTGTAGGTGCCGATCTTGTTGGCGGTATCGCCGTTGGCGGCGATCCGGTCAGCTCCCACTACGCAGCAGGTGATCTCTCCCTTTGCCATGAAGAAACCGGCCATGTTGTCGGCGATCAGCGTCACCGGGATACCGTCCTTCATCAGCTCCCAGGCGGTAAGCCGCGCTCCCTGCAGCCAGGGACGGGTCTCGTCGGCAAAAACCCTGATGTTCTTTCCCGCCTCCTGGGCTGCCCGGATTACCCCCAGGGCCGTGCCGTAACCGGCGGTGGCCAGACCACCGGCATTGCAGTGGGTCAGCACCGTTGCCCCATGGGGAATGAGCTCTGCGCCATTTTGGCCTATGGCCTTGCAGATGGCCAGATCCTCCTGCTCGATCAGGATCGCCTCGCGGCGCAGCGCGGTGCGGATATCCTCCAGACTGCCGCCGCGGGCCGCTTCGGCGACCCGCTTCATCCGGTCAATGGCCCAGAAAAGGTTCACCGCCGTGGGGCGGGTACGGCCAATCACCTGGCAGACGTTCTCCAGTTGCCGGAAAAACGATTCCGCAGTATCGGCGACGATCTCCCGTGCTCCCAGGGCAATACCCATGGCTGCGGCCACCCCGATGGCCGGGGCTCCCCGCACGACCATCCCCCGTATCGCCTCGGCAACCGAGGTAAAATCGGTATAGCGGTTATAGATCTCCTCTGCGGGCAAGCGGGTCTGATCCAGCATCACCACTGCGTCATCACGCCATTCAATCGTACGAAACGCCATCGGTCGCCGCTCCTTGTCAGGACTTGGTTCCAGATCGGAAACGAATCGTTTTCCGAGTGAAACCTAAATTGTTTCGTTATAGCGCCCGCACTATTCTCTTTCAACCGTAAAGAGCAAAAAACACCTTTCCGGTCCGGTTGACTTTTTCAATAACGACCACTATTATTTAAGCATACGAAGGGCAACATCATCGGAAAGGAGAATCCTGCCATGTGGACTCAGCGCTTTAGAATTCGTCCGGTGTCTCACTGCAAGGAGGGGTGCCGAATCCGGCCCGTCGGGTGACGTTCCGGCGGGCGTTCTGATCAAAAACCCCGTGTCGGTTGACACGGGGTTTTTCTTTCCGTACTCTTTGTGCGCCATGAAAAAAATCGTCCTTACCGCATTGCTCGTGCTTGCCGGTGCCGGTGCCGTACTCTGGTACGTCAGTCAACGCAGCCCCGCCGTCAGTTTCAAGACCGCGAAGGTTGAAAAGGGCACCGTTGTTGCCGCCATATCGGCCACCGGCACCGTGAATGCCGTGACCACGGTCCAAGTGGGCTCCCAGGTTTCCGGCACCATCCAGAAGTTGCTGGTGGACTACAACTCGCGGGTCAGAAAGGGAGAGGTGATCGCGGAGATCGACCCGGCCCTGTTTCTGGCCCAGGTTGAGCAGGCTCGCGGCAATGCTCTGAACGCCCAGGCAAACCTGCAGAAGGCACGGGTAACCCTGGCCGATGCCACGCGGACCCTGGAGCGAAACCGCCCGCTGGTGGCCCAGGGGATCATCGCCCAGAGCGACTTCGACGCCTCCCAGACCGCCTATGACGCAGCCCTTGCCGGTGTCAAGATTGCCGAAGCCGGCATCACCCAGACCCGCGGCGCGCTGCTGCAGGCGGAAACCAACCTGAAGAACAGCGTCATCCGCTCGCCGGTGGACGGTGTCGTCATCTCGCGCAGCGTTGACGTGGGCCAGACCGTGGCGGCGTCGTTCCAGACTCCCACCCTGTTCACCATCGCCCAGGACCTGACCAAAATGCAGATCGAAACCAGCGTGGACGAGGCTGATATCAGCAGGGCCCGCCTGGACCAGACTGCCACCTTCACCGTGGACGCCTATCCCGACCGCCGCTTCAGCGGCACGGTCTCCCAGATTCGCAGTGCCCCGGTCACGGTCCAGAACGTGGTCACCTACATCGTGGTCATCACCGTCGACAACCGGGACCTGCTCCTCAAGCCGGGCATGACCGCCAATGTTTCCATCGAAACCGGCCGGAGCGACGGTGTGCTCAAGGTACCGGCCGCTGCTCTGCGCTTCAAGCCCCGCAGCGACAAGGAAGGCAAGACAAACGGCGGAACACGGCCGACGAACCGGGAAAAGGGAGCCCCCCTAAAAAGCGGCGCCCCCAAGCAGCAGGTGTACGTGCTGAAGGAGGGCACCCCCCAGCCGGTTGCCGTGCAGACCGGACTTTCCGACGCACGCTTCGTCGAGATTACCGAGGGCACCCTGCAGGAAGGGGATGAACTGATTATCGAACAGATCGACGGCTCGAAGAAGAAACCGGCCGGCGGCATGCCGATGGGACCGCGGATGTAGCCTCCGCGCACCACCGGAAAGAAAGGCCCGCAGATGCAAAAACCGCTCATGCTGATGATTCTGGACGGCTGGGGAATCAACCCGAGTCCCGACAACAACGCCGTGGCCCTGGCCGCCACCCCCACCCTCGACCGCCTGCTGGCCGAGTATCCCGCCACCACGCTCCGCACCTCCGGCCTGGCGGTAGGACTGCCGGAGGGACAGATGGGCAACTCCGAGGTGGGACACTTAAACCTCGGTGCCGGCCGGATCGTCTACCAGGATCTCACCCGTATCAGCAAGGCCATCGACGACGGTGATTTTTTCACCAACCCGGTGCTGCTGGAGTGCATTACCACAACCAGGTCAAAGGGGGGCCGTCTGCATCTGGCCGGCCTGCTTTCCGACGGCGGTGTCCATTCCCACAACACACACCTGTATGCCCTGCTTGAACTGGCCAAGCGCCGGGGGATGACCGAGGTATTCGTCCACTGCCTGCTGGATGGCCGGGACACGCCCCCCCAAAGCGGGAGCGACTACCTGGCGCAGCTGGAGGCCGAGATCGCACGGATCGGCTGCGGCAGGATCGCCACGGTCATGGGCCGCTACTACGCCATGGACCGGGACAACCGCTGGGAGCGGGTGCAGAAGGCCTACGACGCCATGGTGCTGGGACAGGGGGAACAGCGGGCCTCGGCACGGCAAGCCATCGAGCAGAGCTACGCCGCCGACGTCCATGACGAATTCGTCCTGCCGGCCGTGATCTGCGACAACGGCCGGCCCGTCGGCACCATCAACGACGGTGACGCCGTCATCTTCTTCAACTTCCGTTCCGACCGGGCGCGGGAGATCACCAGGGCCCTGACCTTCGAGCAGTTCAACGGTTTCGCGCGGGCACGGGTTCCCCAACTGGCGTCCTACGTCTGCATGACCGAATACGACGCCACCTTCCCGCTGGCGGTGGCCTACGGCCAGGAAGAGCTGACCAACCTCCTGGGCGGCGTGCTGGCCGCTGCCGGCATGGAGCAGCTCAGGATTGCCGAGACCGAGAAGTACGCCCACGTCACCTTCTTTTTCAACGGCGGCGTGGAAACTCCGTTCCCCGGCGAGGAGCGGGCCCTGATCCCCTCCCCCAAGGAGGTGGCCACCTACGACCTTAAACCCGAGATGAGTGCCTACCAGGTCACCGAGGAGCTGCTGAAACGGCTGGACCAGGGGCGCTACGACGTCATCATCCTCAATTTCGCCAACTGCGACATGGTGGGACACACCGGCATCCTGCCGGCAGCCGTCAAGGCGGTGGAAGCGGTGGACGCCTGCGTCGGCCGGGTGGTGGAGAAAATGCGGCACTTGGGCGGTACGGTGCTGATCACCGCCGACCACGGCAATGCCGAGCAGATGGTGGACGAGCATGGTGAACCGCACACCGCCCACACCTGCAACCCGGTACGGCTGATCCTGGTGGATGACAGCCGAAAAGACACCATCCTCAAAGATGGCGGCAAGCTGGCCGACATCGCCCCCACCATGCTGAAGCTGCTGGGACTGCCGCAACCACAGGAAATGACCGGGGAGAGCCTGCTATGAAAACCGCGACCATACCCGCCACCGACAACGAATACCTCATCGGCAAGATTCTCTGCATCGGCCGCAACTACGTGGATCATATCAAGGAGTTGGGCAACGAAACCCCGGCGGCACCGGTGGTGTTCATGAAACCGGCCAGTGCGGTGATCGGCAGCGGTGAAGCGGTCGTGATCCCCTCCTGCAGCAACGACTGCCACTACGAGGCGGAACTGGCGGTGCTGATCGGTACCGACGGCAAGAATATCCCCGAAGCCGAGGCCCTGTCCCATGTGGCGGGCTATGGCGTGGCCATCGACATGACCCTGCGGGACATACAGGACGGCCTGAAAAAAAAGGGGCTTCCCTGGGATATCGCCAAAGGATTCGATACCTCCTGCCCTCTTTCCGACTTCGTACCGGCCGCTCAGGTGGCCGACCCGCAGAACCTGACCGTCCGGCTGACCCTGAACGGCGAAGAGCGCCAGAACGGCTCCACCGGCCTGATGATTAACGGCGTGGCCCGCATCATCAGCCACCTCTCCACCATCTTCACCCTCGAAGAGGGGGATATCATCCTCACCGGTACTCCGGCGGGGGTGGGACGGGTAGTGGCCGGCGACCGCCTGGAGGCTGCCATCGATGGGGTCGCCACCCTCAGCGTCACCGTTGCCTGATCTCCGCCGCGCCCGGATTCCGGAGGCGTAATTTTTTCGTTGCGCAAAAAGTGCTTGACTGCCCCTACGCCTTTCACTATAGTTCACAACTCTGTAAAAAACGAACAGGTGGTATCAATCATGTACGCTGTGATCAAAACCGGTGGCAAGCAATACAAAGTCGCTGAAGGCGACTTTCTGAAGGTTGAGAAGCTGGACAAGGCCGTGGGCGACACGATCGAGTTCAGCGAGGTACTGATGGTTGGTGGTGACACCATCAAGATCGGCGCTCCCGTGGTGGCCGGCGCCCAGGTGACCGCCAAGGTTGCCGTACAGGGGCGTGACAAGAAGGTGCTGGTATTCAAATCCAAGCGCCGCAAGAACAGCCGCAAGCTGATCGGTCACCGCCAGTACCACACTGTGCTGAAGATCGAGAAAATCAGCGCTTAGCTTCAGACTTAATCCGTAACCAGCGAAGGAGATTACGCCATGGCACATAAAAAAGGAGTCGGCAGTTCCCGGAACGGCCGCGATTCAGACGGCCAGCGACTCGGCTGCAAGAAGTTCGGCGGGGAAACCGTCAAGGCCGGCAACATCATCTACCGTCAGCGGGGCACCACCATTCATCCCGGTACCAACGTCGGCTGCGGTAAGGACTACACCCTGTTCGCCCTGATCGAAGGGGTGGTGAAGTTCGAGCGGATGGGACGTGACCGCAAAAAGGTTTCGGTCTACCCGGCCTAAGCAACCTGCACCCCTACGACATTCATAAAGCCCGGCATTCATGTGATGCCGGGCTTTATGCGTTTGCCCCCCTGATTGACCGCTCCGCTCTCCGGAGGTATAACTCTCTGCTATAAATCAGGCAGACGGGGAAAGGGGCTCCACCATGTTTTCATCGCTGCACGACTTCCTGCAGCATCTCGAACGGATCGGCGATCTGCACGAAATCGATGCGCCGGTTTCGCCTGATCTGGAGATTGCCGCCATCGTCCGCCGGATCAGCAACAACGTCAGATCCTCACCGGCATTACTCTTCCGTACCCCTGCCCCGTTTTCCATTCCGGTTGCCGCGAACCTGTTCGGCTCCCGTCGTCGCATGCGCCTGGCACTGGGACTGGACAGCCTCAACGATCTGACCAACGCCGTCAACGCTGCCCTTGCACCGATCACCGCTGCGTCCGACATTTCACGCCTGGGGGCCGCACTGGCCGGAGGGGCGTCGCTTCCGCCATCGCTGCTACCGCATGAGCTGGTTCCCTGTCGGGAAGAACCGGTGCTTGGCGATGATCTGCTGCAGCTTCCCTTTCACCGAAACTGGCCCGCGGACGGTTCCGCTGCCGGTAGCGGCCGCTACATTACCCTTGGCCAGGTTGCCACCATTGATCCAGAAGGCTCCCGCCACAATTACGGCATCTACCGCTGCCAGATCCATGACTCCCGCACTCTGGCCATCCGCTGGCGAAAAGGTAGCGGCGCCGCGGAGCACCACCGACGGTTCATCGAACGGAACGAGCGGATGCCCGTTGCCATTGTCCTGGGGGGACCACCGACCCTGATCCTGGCGGCAGCTTGGCCGCTGCCGCCGGGCATCGACGAACTGGCCTTCGCCGGATGGCTGCGGGGTGTCGAAATACCGATGGTTGCCTGCCCCCACGGCCCCCTGCAGGTTCCAGCAGAAGCAGACATAGTGATCGAGGGGTTCGCAGAGCCGGATCAACCGTTGGTCGAGGGCCCCTTCGGCAACCATACCGGCCGCTACGATCCGGCCGGACCGGCGGCACGGGTGACGGTTACCCGTATCACCCGCCGCCGGAAGCCGGTCCTGCCGATCACGGTCGTGGGACCGCCGCCGCAGGAAGACTGCTGGATGATGCTGGGTTGGGAACGGATGCTGGCGGCCATGCTGCCCCGCTTGGTTCCCGGCATCCGGGATATTTTCATGCCGTTGCCCTGGGTATTCCGGCAGAGCGCCATCATCGCCCTGGAAAACCCAACCGCGCGCAGCGTGCGGGAAACGGCCCATGCCCTCTGGCGTCTGCCCTGGTTTGCCCAGGCCCGGCTGCTGGTGCTGGTGGAGAGCGACGCTCCCCTGGGCAACCTCCTGCAAGTGGCCTGGCGGGTGGTAAACGAACCGGACTGGAGTGACGACCTGATCCGCGATGAAACCGGACGTCGCTTGGCCATCGACGCAACCAGGCGGAGTTTTGGCGAGGGCTTGGAAGATCCGGCTACCGAACGATTGATCACCGGACGCTGGCAAGAGTACGGCCTGCCCTGAGGGGGAAAACAACAGGGCCCCCTGATGTCCGGAACGTTTGCAAATAGGTCTTGCATCATACAATCGCTTCCCGATAAGATAGTAATAAATTACTTACTTTGGTTTCCATCCGGAGTTTCCGGATGGAGACTACTTTAGGAGCGACCAATGGGCGAGCACCCCAAGCACCTGCCGGCGGATGAACGACGTGCGGCCACAGTGGAAGCAGTGGTCAATTTGGCAGCCGAGCAGAATCCCAGCGACATCACGACCACAGCCATCGCGCAGCGCATGGGACTCACCCAAGGTGCACTGTTCCGGCATTTCCCGACCAAGGATGCGATCCTCGAAGCCGTGATAACCTGGATGGCAGAATGCCTCCTCGCCCGGGTGGACGCGGCAGCGCAAAGCGCCGCTTCTCCTCTTGCCGCGCTTGAGGCGGTATTCATGACACACGTCGATTTCGTCTCCGAACACCCGGGCGCGCCGAGGATGCTCTTCGGGGAGTTGCAGCGGTCAGGAGACAGCTTACCCAAGAAGATGGTGCAGGCCCTGATTCAGCGCTACAGGGAACGGCTGTGCCAATTGCTTGAGGCGGGCAAGACACAGGGTGAGCTCGATGCACAATTGGATAGCGGCACGGCTTCCGTGTTGTTCATCGGCTCCATCCAGGGCCTAGTGATGCAATCCTTGCTCGCGGGCGACACTGCCCGTATCCGCCGTGATGCACCGGGCGTTTTCTCTATCTATCGCCGCGGCATAGAGAGCGCACCATGAAATTTCCTCGCACGCAGCGCCGCACACTGGCGCTCATCGCTCTCATCATTCCGCTTCTTCTGCTGTTCAGCTACGTCGCCGTGCGCTCCGGGCCATTAGCTCCTGTCGCCGTCACTGTCGGCGACGTAGAGTCCCAAACCATCGCCCCTGCCTTGGCCGGTATGGGAACGGTGCAGGCACGTTACACCTACAAGATTGGCCCGACCTTCGCCGGACGAGTCAAACGGTTGGATGTGCATGTCGGCGATACCGTGAAAGCGGGTCAAGTGCTGGGCGAGATGGATGCCGTGGATTTGGACGATCGCATCAACGCGCAACAGGCGGCTATCAAAAGTGCGGAAGCCGCCCTGCGGCAAGCTGAGGTCAGGGAAACCTTTGCGCAGACACAGGCCGCACGCTACGGGCAGCTTCTGGCTGTGCGCGGCACCAGTGAGGAAACCGTCGCCACCAAACGACAAGAGCTGGCAGTAGCCGGTGCGGCACTGGCGGCTGTGCGAGAAGACCACATGCGTTTGCGTGCCGAACTGGAAGCGCTTCGGGCGCAACGCGGCAATTTGCGATTAGTGGCTCCGGTGGCTGGATTGGTAGTGGCGCGTAATGCCGACCCCGGCACCACCGTGGTTGCAGGGCAGGCGGTGGTCGAAGTCATCGACCCGGCACACCTGTGGATTGACACGCGTTTCGATCAGATAAGCGCCGAGGGGTTGGCCGCAGGCCTGCCCGCCCGGGTTACTTTGCGCTCACGGCGAAGCCGGGACCTGCCCGGTCGCGTGCTGCGCATCGAGCCGCGGGCCGATGCCGTGACCGAAGAAACCCTGGCAAAGATCGTTTTCGACAGGATGTCCGTGCCCTTGCCGCCGCTGGGTGAATTAGCGGAGGTTACGGTGCAGTTGGGTGAACTGCCCGCCGCAGCGGTCATTCCCAATGCGGCGATCCGCACGGCCAACGGGCAACGTGGCGTGTGGAAGCTCGTTGATGGAGATTTGACGTTCGCTCCGATTGTACTGGGTCGTTCCGATCTCGATGGTCGCGTGCAGGTGCTCAAGGGGCTGGCGGTTGGCGACCGTGTCGTGATCTACAGCGAAAAGGCGCTGAGCGCCAGAAGCCGGGTTCACGTTGTCGAACGTCTGGCGGGAGTGTTGCCGTGATCAGCCTGGCAGGACGCGACATTCTGCATGCCTGGGGCAAATTCGTTTTCACCGGCATCGGGCTAGGCCTGCTGATTGGCGTCACCCTAACGATGGCGGGCGTGTACCGCGGGATGGTTGATGACGGCAAGGTGCTGCTGGACAACAGCGGCGCAGATCTGTGGGTGGTGCAAAAAGACACCCTCGGTCCTTATGCCGAGTCCTCCAGCATCCCGGACGATCTGTGGCGCAGTATCTCCACCATGCCCGGCGTGGTGCAGGCTGCCAACATCACCTACCTGACCATGCAGGTCGGCAAAGATGAGCGTGACGTGCGCGCCATGGTGGTCGGCATCGCGGCGGGCGAACCGGGCACACCGGGCTGGCCACCGCAGCTGGTTGCCGGACGCCAGATCACGCGCAGCCACTATGAGGCAGTGGCTGACATTGCCTGCGGCTTCCGGTTGGGCGACGTGCTCAAGATTCGTCGCAACCACTACACCGTCGTCGGCCTGACGCGCCGTATGGTGTCCTCCAGCGGCGACCCGATGGTGTTCATCCCGCTCAAGGATGCACAAGAGGCGCAGTTCCTCAAAGACAACGACGCCATCTTGATGCAGCGTCGTCGCACCGCGGCCAACCCGGTTTTCAACCGCCCCGGTGTGCCTGGGCTGCTCGATGCGGTTATTGCCGCCCAGACCGGCAACAACTCGGTCAACGCCGTGCTGGTGCGCATTAGTCCCGAGTATTCCCCCGCAGAGGTGGCGGAGCCGATCCGACGCTGGAAGCGGCTGACGGTTTATGGACGTGCGCAGATGGAAGAAATTTTGGTGGGCAAACTTATTGCCACATCGGCCAGGCAGATCGGTATGTTTCTGGTGATTCTGGCCGCTGTCAGCGCAGCCATCGTGGCCTTCATCATCTACACCCTGACAATGGACAAGATCCGCGAAATTGCCGTGCTGAAACTGATCGGCACAAGGAATCGCACCATTGCCGGAATGATCTTGCAGCAAGCCCTGGTGCTGGGCGCGATCGGTTTCGTCGTCGGCAAGATCACCGCGACCTTTGCCGCACCGCTGTTCCCCAAGTACGTGTTGCTGGTACCCATTGACTCGATTCTTGGCTGCTGCGCCGTGCTGGTCATCTGCGTGCTGTCGAGCATCGTTGCCATCCGCATGGCCCTCAAGGTTGATCCGGCCGAAGCCATCGGAGGTTGACGATGACGAGCAAAGGCATCCAGATCGAACGTTTGAGCAAGCGCTACGGAGAAGGCGATACCGCAGTCCTTGCCCTGAAGGATGTTAATATGCATGTTGCGCCCGGTGAGGTGGTCGGCTTGATCGGTCCTTCCGGCTCAGGCAAGAGCACGCTGCTCAAATGTCTGGGGGCTGTAATTGACCCAACCAGCGGGCGCATGGTGCTGAGCGACGAGGTGGTTTTCGACAACGGCTGGCGGGTGAGCGACCTGCGGGCACTGCGCCGGGACAAGATCGGCTTCGTGTTTCAGGCGCCGTATCTGATTCCGTTTCTCGATGTCACCGATAATGTGGCGCTGTTGCCGATGCTGGCCGGTGTGCCCAATGACGAGGCGCGAGAGCGTGCCGGGGAGTTGCTCGCCGCCCTGGATGTGCAGCATCGCGCCAAGGCCATGCCCGCACAGTTGTCCGGCGGCGAACAGCAGCGGGTGGCCATCGCGCGCGGGTTGGTCAACCGCCCGCCAGTCATTCTGGCCGACGAGCCGACCGCTCCGCTGGATTCGGTGCGGGCCATGGCGGTAATCCGCATCCTCAACGCCATGGCCCGGCGTTTTCAAACAGCAGTCGTCGTGGTCACTCACGACGAAAAGATCATCCCCACCTTCAAGCGTATCTACCACATCCGTGATGGCATTACCCACGAAGAGGAAGGCGAGGGGCGGTCATTGCAATAGCCGCCTGCCGCACGAACAAAAATCCTGCTTCGACACTGATACGTCGTGTCATGGCTCTTCCGTGATTTCTCAGCTATTCAGCAAAACCGTGTCTGGAACGTTTGTCCGGAACGTTTTGACAACACCGCCCCCCTTCAGTATAGTCAAACACCCACACGCAGGTATTTTTATATGGGGAGCACGCCGGATGGCCAAGATTCTGATTGTAGACGATTCAATTGTAGCGCGGATGAGCCTCAAATCCTGCCTGCCGAAAGAGGAGCACGAAATCGCCGATGCCGCCGACGGGGCCTCCGGTGTCGCCCTGTTCGCCAGCTTCAATCCGACCGTCACCTTTCTCGATCTGACCATGCCCGGTGTGGACGGCATTCAGGCGTTGAAGGAGATGAAGCAGAATCGCCCGGAAGCGGTCATCGTCATCCTCACCGCCGACATCCAGAAGCGGACCATCGAGATCGTGACTGAACTGGGAGCCTTTGCGGTTCTGAAAAAGCCTCCCCAGCGCCAGGAGGTGCTCACCGTCCTGGCACAGGCCCTGCTGGCGGCTGCGGGAGAACGACACCATGGATGATTCCCGGATTCTGACGCCGCTTGAGCGGGACGCCCTGCAGGAGATCATGAACATCGGCTTTGGTCGTGCCGCTGCCGATCTGGCCGATATCCTGGGAATTCATGTCATCCTCTCCATTCCCCATATCGCGGTGATGGCCACCAGCGAGGTCATTGAATATATCCATCGGGAAATCCCCGACACCAGCGACATGAGCATGATCACCCAGTTTTTCAGCGGCAAGCTGAATGGCGCCAGCTACTTGGTGGTTCCCCAGGGAGAGGGGCTCAAGCTGCTGCGCCTGTTCGACGAGGAAGCCAACCTTACCGGCCAGACCCACGATCTTGCCCTGCTGCAACGGGAGACCCTGCTGGAGGTGGGCAACATCATCATCGGCGCCTGTGTCGGCAAAATTGCCGAAATGCTGGGCGATACGGTATCCTACGCCCCTCCCCGCTTCTTTGCCCATGAAATGATCTACCACTCGCTGGAAGAAGGCCTCGGCGGCGACAGCAGCTTCGCACTGCTCTTCAAGACCGTCTTCGCCTTTGAAAACGACAACGTCAACGGCTACCTGTTCCTGGTCAGCAACCCCAATGTCATGGCGTGGCTGAAGAGCTCCATCGACGCCTACCTGAGCCAGTATGAACAGTGAGTACCGCCAGATATTCGACACCACCAATCAGGGGCTGGTGGTACTGGACCGCAACCTGACCGTCACCGACTGGAACCGTTGGATGGAAATGCACAGTTCCATCCGCGCCGACGAGATCATCGGGCGACCGCTGTTTGATTTCTATCCGTCGCTGCAGCACAAGCAAGCCTTTACCCGTGCCGTCAAGTGTGCCTTCAGCTTCGGCTCTTTCGGCTACTTTTCCCAGAAGCTGCACCACTACCTCTTCCCGATGCGCAACCCCCATGCCGGTATCGAGCTGTTCCCGCGCATGCAGCAGCACTGCACCCTTGGTCCCCTGCGGGACGAGAGCGGGCAGATCAACTCGCTTTTCATCGCAGTGCAGGATGTTACGGAATTCGTGCTCTACGAGCACCGCCTGATTGAAATGACCAGGGTGGACTCCCTTACCGGGTTATACAATCGCCGCTTCCTGACCCAGCGGCTGGAAGAGGAGCTGGAGCGGAGCAGACGCCATGGCAACCCGCTCTGCCTGATGCTGATGGATGTCGATCATTTCAAACAGATCAACGACAGCCGTGGGCACCTCTGCGGCGATCAGGTGTTGCGCTCCCTGGCGCAAACCCTGCGGGATATGTTCAGAAAAAGCGACATACTGGGCCGCTTCGGCGGTGAAGAATTCGTCTGTATTCTGCCCGAAACCACCTTGGAAAAGGCCTGTATCCTGACGGAACGCTGCCGCACCAGCATCGCCGACATTGAACTGTTCTATCAGAACACGCCGTTCGCCATCACCATCAGCGCCGGCGTCACGGAGTTGACGGTCAACGACTCCGCCGACAGCCTGATCCGGCGGGCCGACAATGCCATGTACCAGGCCAAGCAGGCCGGCCGCAATCGCTGCATCTGCACGCCTCCCCCCCCACCATCGCCATGACCCGCGAGGAACAGGCGGAAATTCGCTTTGCCTTTACCCTTGAAACCGCCGAGAATCTGGCGGAGATGGAAGCCGCACTGCTGGCGCTGGAACACCGGCCGGAAATCGGCGACGACCTGAACGCCCTCTTCCGGGCCGTTCACACGATCAAGGGCTCCGCCAGTATTGTCGGCGCGGAGGCGGTGGAGCTCTTCTGCCACGATACCGAGCACCTGCTGTCACGGCTGCGGGAACAGGAGCTGCCGCTCACCCGCGATCTGGTTGCCCTGCTGCTGCAGTGCCACGATCATATCCGCGCTCTGGTCAGCCTCTTCGAGGCCGATACCCCGACTGTGCCTCCCACCCACGCCCAGCTCCTCTCGCGCATCGCTTCCTGGCTGACCCTTCCCGCCCACGACCCCGCCGACCTGCAGGCGCGGGAGACGCTCACCCCGCCTGCCACGGACGCGGTTGCGGAGAGCAGCACCGACCGCAGGATCGTCAAAATCGAGTCCGGCAAGCTGGATCAGTTGATCAACCTGGTTGTGGAACTGGTTACCGCCAGCTCCGAACTGGAGTCCCATGTCAAGCGCACCGGCGACCCGGCTGCCACCGAGTCGGCAGCGGCCGTTTCCCTGCTGGTCAAACAGGTGCAGGAACGGGCCATGGTTTTCCGGATGGTGCCGGTGGGGGATCTGTTCCGGCGTTTTCAACGGATGCTGCATGACCTGTCCGCGGAAACCGGCAAGCAGCTGCGTTTGCGGACTGCGGGCGTGGACACGGAACTGGACAAGGTGCTGGCGGAGAAGATTCGCGAACCGCTGCTCCACCTGGTGCGCAACGCCGCCGACCACGGGATCGAGTCCCCAGCAGCACGCACTGCCGCCGGCAAACCCCCCTTTGGTACCATCAGCCTGAATGCCTGGCAGGAAGCCGGCTCCATCGTGATCGAGATTGCGGATGACGGCCAGGGGATCAATCGGGAGAACGTGCTGCAACGAGGGCTGGAGCGGGGACTGATCCGGCCGGGAGATATCGCCGGCCTTGACCCCCTTTCCCTGATCTTCGAGCCGGGATTCTCGACGCTTGAGCAGGCAACCAAGCTCTCGGGGCGGGGCGTGGGGATGGATGTGGTCAAGCAGATTGTGGAGGGACTGCGGGGAAAGCTGGAACTTGAGAGCCTCGAAGGGCGCGGCACCACGGTCCGCATCCGCCTGCCTCTCTCCCTGGCCCTGATCGATGGCTTCATGGTTGCTGTCGGCGACAGTCTCTTCATCATGCCGATGGAGCTGGTTGACGAGACGCTGGACTTATCCCCCGCCGACCAGCAACGACTGGCGAGCCGCGGCTACCATGACCTGCGCGGCGCGGCGCTGCCCTGCCTGGACCTGCGGGACGCCCTGCAGATCAGTGTACCGGCTCCGGCATCGCGTTTTGCCGTGGTGGCCAGAACCGGCACCAAGCGCACCGCCCTGGTGGTGGACCGCCTGGAAGGGGCGCTCAAGGCGGTCATCAAGCCGCTGGGCACCGCCTACCGGGACGTACGGATCATTTCCGGCGCCACCATCCTGGGAGACGGCTCCATCGCCCTGATTCTGGACATACCGGAGCTGCTGAAAACCGCCTAAACGTTTGCCACCTGCCGTGCCGCCCGCAGCAACTGCTCCACCATCGCCTCGTCTCCCGCCTCGCTGTACAGCCGCAGGACCGGTTCAGTACCGGAGGGGCGGATCAGCAGCCAGTCGCCGTTGTCGAAGAGGAACTTGAAGCCGTCGCTGAAATTGGTGCCGGTGACGCTACGGCCGGCAAAGTGGGTCGGCGGCTCGCTCCGCAGCCGCTCCAGCAGCCGCGCCTTAGCCTCCTGCTCGATAGTCAGGTCGATGCGGCGGTAGCGGAACTGGCCGATGTCGGCCATGACCGCCCCCAACTGTTCGCCCAGCCCCTGACCGGTCACTGCCACTGTTTCCAGCAACAGGAGTCCCATCAGAATACCGTCCCGTTCCGGGATATGGCCGGTGACTCCCAAGCCGCCGGATTCCTCGCCCCCCATCAGGATCGGGCGTTCCAGCATCAATTCGCAGATATGCTTGAAGCCGATCGGCGTCTCGTACAGCGGCAGCCCGTACCGTTCGGCCAGCAGGTCGATCATCCGGGTGGAGGAGACGGTCTTCACCACCCCGCCGGAGAGCCCCTTGCGTTCCACCAAATGCTTCAGCAGCAGCGTGAAGATGGCGTGCGAGGAAAAGAAGGCCCCCCGCTCGTCCACCGCCCCGATCCGGTCGGCATCACCGTCCAGGGCCAAGCCGACCCGGTAGCGGCCCGAGGCAACCAGCCGGGAGAGCTCTTCCAGGTGCTCGCCGATCGGCTCCGGCGGTTGGCCGCCGAAGCCGGGGTTCTCGTCGCCGTGAATCTCGTCGATGGTCAGCAGGCGGGCCAGGAAGCCGGAGCCGGCACCGTACATCGGGTCCACCACCGCCGGGATGGCGGCTGCCCTGATCTTCTCCAGGTCGACGCAGCGGGCCAGTTGCCGCAGGTAGCCGGTGGTCGCATCGAACAGTGCCACCCGCTCTTCCCGGACTGCCCGCTCAAAAGGGATGGCGTGGACCGGACGGCCATGCTCCCGGTTGTAGGCCACGATCTGCTCCAGCAGGGCGGTGGTGGTCGGCCGGGCCGAGCCGCCGTACTGCTCCTTGACCTTGAAGCCGTTATAGATCGGCGGATTGTGGCTGGCGGTCATCATGATGCCCGCACCGCTACCCTGCTCCTTGACCGCCCAGGAGACCGCCGGCGTCGGGGCATAGCTCTCGGTCAGCAGCACCCGGATATCGTTGCCGGCGGCGATCTCCGCCACCCGACGGGCAAACTCGGGCGACAGAAAACGGCGGTCGTATCCGACCACCAGTCCCTTGTCCGCCAGCCCCGCGCGGTGGAGCCAGTCCATGGTGGCCTGGGCCACCAGCGACAGATTGTCAAAGGTGAAATCGCGGGCAATCACGCCCCGCCAGCCATCGGTGCCAAACTTTATCTGCATGCCTTGCTCCCCATTATTCATACTGTATTGAAACGTAAGGTTGCTCAAAAATGACCGGATCGTCGCACCCGCAGCAAACCCCGCGGAGGCGTAGCAACGCTACGCCGCACAAAAGGGGTTTGCGGGGACGGCGGCGAGATGGCTGTTTTTGAGCAACCTTTCTATGGTTTTTTCCCTTCCATCCTGTACAGCCAGACCAGCACTTCCGCCACCGCCCGGTACAGTTCCGGGGGGATGTGCTCGTCCAGGTCAACCTGCATCAACAGGGTCACCAGTTCCGGTGACTCATGCACATAGACGCCGGCATCGCGGGCACAGGCGATGATCGCCTCCGCCACCACCCCCTTTCCCTTGGCCACCACCACCGGGGCATAGTACCCCTGCTTGTAGGAAAGGGCGGCGGCCATCCGCTCGTCCAGCTGCTGCCGCGGCTTACGTGTCATGGTGCACCTTCAGCACACCCGTTTCAAGCCCCGCCGCCGTCAGTTGCTCCTGGAGTTCGCCGATTCCCTCCTCCAGTACCGCGGCGCTCTCCGGTGACGCCACTGCCAGGCGGGTCGAAACCCGTCCCCCTTCCAGCACGATGGTGGCGCTGACCGTCCCCAGCTTCGGCAGGGTCAGGGAAAGGGCCGTTTCCCAGCCGGCTTCCCGTTGGTGCCGATCTTCCCGCCCCGACGCTTCGTCGTCGGCACGCTCCCTGACCCGCCACTCCAGCGGCTGCCCCGGAAACAACTCTCCCTGAAAGAGCAGCTGACCGGTCTGCAGAGTGGCCAACTGTTCCTTGATGATCGGCAGGGTACGAGGGTCGGACCCGATGTCCGATGCCGAGCCGCTTTTCCCCTTCAGGGCCGCTTCCAGAAGTTCCGGCGTCACCTCCCTGGCCGTCATCCCCTGTTGCTGGACCGCCACGGTCCGCTGCGGGCTCGATGGGGCAGCTGACGACGGCTGCTGCTGGGGAGGCTGCGGTTGCGGCGACAGTGCGCCCTGGGGTTCCCGCAGCAGGCTCTCCAGCGGGTAGCTGCCGCTGAACCAGCGGGCCAAGTGGGCCTCGTAGAAAAGACCGCTCTCCCGCAGCCCCCGGCTCAGAGCCTGTTCCAACAGCGCCGGGTCCGTAGGTGCCCCCTGCAAGAGGGTACGCAGAATGCCCAGGCCGGCTTCCAGCGGTGTGCTGCGGTTCTGCATCCCCAACAGGGTGCTGATCCAGCGGCCGGTTTCACTTACCAGGGCGTCGCCGGACCTGCCGTGACGCACCAGCAGGAAAGTGGGGGGATCGTTCCCCACGAAAAAGAGGTTGAGGCCGTCACCGGGGCGCACCCCCTTGGGCAGCAGGACATTCAGCGTCATGTCGGCCAGCTGGATCATGAAACGGCCACCGCCGAGGCTCTGCAGCACCTCGGCCCTGAGCTGCTGGCCAGGGGCAAAGGGAAGTTCCCGGGGAAGCGTCGGCGGCAGCTCCGGCTCCAGCAGCGCCAGTCGGCTCCCCTGCATCAGCGCCTGGAGCAGGCGCAGCATTTCGTCCTCGCGTTTGGCCGGCGTCGTTGCCGCTCCCTGCAGGGAACGGGAGGAAAGCCAGGGAGTGGCGCCGTAGATCATCGCCTCGTCCATGATGGCCGCCAGGGCCGGCGAACCGGGGGGCAGGCTGCTGATCACCTGCTGCAGACGGGCCATGACCGCCCGCTGTACCTCACCATCACCCTCGCTCTGGGCCAACATGGTGCTCAACCAGCGGGCGGTGTCGCTGACCACCCCCGGCTGCTCGTGCACCGGTTGTCCCAAGAGGGCAAATACCGGCCTGGGCTGCTGGGTCACCAGGGCAAACCGCAGAATCTCCCCCGCCGCCACCGGGCGGGGGAGGCGCAGTTCCAGCGTCTCACCGGCCAGTTGCACCAGGGTCCTGCCGTCGGGCAGGGTCCCCCTGACCAGGGCGGTGGCCTCCTCGCCCGGCTTGAGCGGCAACGGGTGCAGCGGCTGGTTGGAGGCTTCCACCAGGGTGAAACGGGAACGTTGGGCCAGATTGAGCAACAGCCGCGATGCGGCATCCTCGAACGGCGCCGTCCCTCCGCCCGCTCCTCCCGGCATTCCCCCCTGCTGTCCGGCCAGTTGTTGTCCGGTCCGACCGGCAGCCTGCTCCGGCAGGCCGCTGGCAGCCGGCACCACCGGTCGGCCGGTGGCCGGATAGGTCAGAAAATCGTCCAGGAAGCCGGCCATCACCGAGGATTCGCCACCGGTGCGGCGCAACAGATCGCTGATGCTCTGCAGCGAAGAACGCTGCCGGGGGTCCATGAACTGCTCGTTGGAGATCAAAAGCGAAAGCAGGCGGGAAGCGTCGGAAAGGCTGACCTGTTGCGTCGCCACCCCGGAGCGGTACATGGCAAAAGTGGGACGGGGATCGCTGGCAATGTAGGTCAGATCAAGGTTCTGACCGGGTCGGACCTGCAGGGGAAGGTCCAGGGTCACCTGCTGGCCGCCAATCCTGACCGGCACGCGGTTTCCCTGGGCCTGTCCCAGTACCTCCGCCGTCACCCGTTGTCCGGGGGCCAGACTGAGCGACAGCCCCCCCGGCGCCTCCGACTCTGCGGAAACAAAGGAGAGGTTGGAACTGCGGGAGAGCAGGTCGTACACCTGCTGCTGAATATCGGGAGCTATGGCCATGGACTATCTATCGTCAGTTATCCCCAGATCATATAGCCCGGCTCGTACACCGGCCCCAGCCGCGGATGCCGCGGCATCACCCGCACCATGAAGGCGTAGCGGCCACAGAAGCGGCATTCCAGTTCTCCTGCGAAGCGGTACAGCCCGCCCCCCAAGACCTCCGCCGCCGCCAGCGAGACCGTCTCGCCTCCCCGGATGGTGCCCTGGTTGTCGAGCACACCGAAATACCCCTCCACCAGCACGTCATCGGGCTGAATATCACCCAGGCCAACCCGTACGGATACCGGCAGATTGCTCCCCACCGCCACCGAATCCCCCAGCGGAGCATCGACCCCTTCAATGGTTACCCCGGGCCAGAGCCCGAACAGCCGCTGTTTCCAGCCGGACAGCTCGCGGGCCAGGGCCAGGTCGTCCGCCTCCAGCTGCGCCCACTGGCGGTAGGAGGGGACGTAGGAGAACTGGGCGTACTCCTGCACCATCCGGTCGGTGGAAAAGACCGGGCAGAGGGACTGCATCGACGCCTTCATCATGCCGACCCAGTCACGGGGGATACCGTCGCCCCCCCGCTGGTAGAACAGCGGCACCACCTCTTTTTCCAGCAGATCGTAAAGGGCGCCGCTTTCCACCTGGTTCTGGTACTCCATGTCGGCGTAGACCTCTCCCTTGCCGATGGCCCAGCCGTTGTTCCCCTGGTAGCCTTCGCACCACCAGCCATCCAGTACCGAAAGGTTCAGGCCGGCGTTGAAGGCCACCTTCATGCCGCTGGTGCCGCTGGCCTCCATGGGGCGGCGGGGGGTGTTCAGCCAGACATCCACCCCCTGCACCAGGTGACGGGCCACCTCCATGTCGTAGTCCTCGATAAAAACGATCCGGTGCCGGAACCGCTCCTGGTGGGAGACCTGCACGATCTGGCGGATCAGCTCCTTCCCCTCGGTATCGTGGGGGTGGGCCTTGCCGGCAAAGATGATCTGCACCGGCCGCTCGGCGTTGTTCAGAATCCGGTGCAGCCGTTCCAGGTCGCGCAGCAGCAGGGTACCCCGCTTGTAGGTGGCAAAGCGCCGGGCAAAGCCGATGGTCAGCACCTCCGGGTCCAGCACCTCGTCCGCCGTGGCGATCTCCTTGGCCGTGGCGCCGATCTGCTTCAACTGCAGCTTCAGACGGCAGCGGGCAAAATCCACCAGCCGCTCCCGGGTGGTCTGGCGGGTGCGCCACAACTCCGCATCGGGGATCCGGGAGATGCGGCGCCAGACGTTGTGATCGGTGGGATCGTCCAGCCAGCGGGTCCCCAGGTACCGCACCAGCAGGCTGCCCATCTGACCGGACATCCAGGTGCGGGTATGGACCCCGTTGGTGATGGAGGTAAGCGGCAGTTGCTCCTCCGGCAGCTCCGGCCAGAGGTTCTTCCACATGGAACGGGACACCTCGCCGTGAAGCTGGCTGACGCCGTTGGCATGGCCGGCCAGCTTGAGCGCCAGCACCGCCATGCAGAAACTTTCATACTGATCCCCGGGACGCTGGCGCCCCAGCCCCAGGAACTCGTCCCGGGACAGGCCGAAGGAACGGATATACTTGCTGAAATACTTGTCCAGCATCTCGGTGGGGAAGTGGTCGATCCCCGCCTCCACCGGCGTGTGGGTGGTGAAGACGTTGCCGGCCCGGGTCACTTCCAGCGCCTCGCGGAAACTGATGTTGCGCTTCTCCATCACCAGCCTGATCCGCTCCAGGGCCAGGAAGGCCGCATGCCCCTCGTTCATATGGCAAACGTTGGGAATAATCCGCAACGCCCGCAGGGCCCGCACCCCGCCGATCCCCAGCAGAATCTCCTGCAGCATCCGCATTTCCTGGTTGCCGCCGTAGAGCTGGGCCGTGATCAGCCGGTCCTCCGGCGCATTCTCCTCCAGGTTGGTGTCCAGCAGGTAGAGCGGCACCCGTCCCACCTGCACCCGCCAGATATGGACCTTGAAGTGACGGGGGCCGAACTCAAGCTCGATCTCCAGCGGCATGCCGGCGCTGTCCCGTTCCAGGGTCAGCGGCAGGTTGTAGAAATCGTTTTCCGGGTAAATCTCCTGCTGCCACCCCTCGTTGTTCAGGTACTGGCGGAAATAGCCCTGGCGGTAGAGCAGCCCCACCCCCACCAGCGGCAGCCCCAGGTCGGAGGCCGACTTGAGATGGTCCCCGGCCAGAATGCCCAGACCGCCGGAATAGACCGGCAGGGATTCATGCAGGCCGAACTCCATGGAAAAGTAAGCGATCTTGAGGTTGGTATCGCCGTTATACTCCCGCTGGAACCAGGATTTTTCCCCCAGGTAGTTGGTCAACTTCTCGTCCACCATCTGCAGGTGGGCCATGAACCCCTCGTCCTGCTTCAGGGACTCCAGGGTGGTCTGCTGCAAAATTCCCAGCATCTCCACCGGGTTGTGCCGGGTTGAGCTCCAGAGGTCCTGGTCGAGACGGCGGAACAGGGAGATGGCGTCGGGCTCCCAGGACCACCAGAGGTTGTAGGCGATCCGCTGCAAAGGTGCCAACTCGTCGGAAAGGGACGGAACCACCGTGAACTTGTGCAGGTACTTTGAAAAATCCATGGGAGACCTCGGGGAAAAACGAAACCTTTAAAAACAGCACGCGGATCACATCTGATTTGAGCGGATCAACGCGGATCACCAGTAAAAATCCAATAAAGATCCGCGTCAATCAGCTTGGTCCGCGTCATCCGCGTGCCCTGTCCCTGACCTGGCTACAGGTGAATCTCGCCGCTGAACACTTCCGTTGCCGGTCCGGTCATGAACACCGGCCCGTTTTCCACCCACTCCAGCTCCAGGTCGCCGCCGGCCAGGTGGTTGAGGATCTTCCGGTCCGTGACGTTGTTCAGCACGCCGGCCACGCAGACGGCGCTGGCACCGGTACCGCAGGCCAGGGTCTCGCCGGCTCCCCGCTCCCAGGTGCGCTGCTTCACTTCGCTGCGGGAGATGATCTGGATGAACTCCACGTTGGTCCGGCGGGGAAAGAGCTGGTGGTTTTCGATCAGCGGACCGTAAGTGGCCACCGGAAAGTTGTCCACGTCATCCACGTAGATGACGCAGTGGGGGTTCCCCATGGAGACGCAGGTGATCTTGAAGGTGCGGTCCAGCACGGTCAACTCTTCGGCCACCACCCGGGGGACAGCCGGGCCGTTCATCGGGATCTCTTCGCGGGACAGTCGCGGCGGCCCCATGTTCACCCGCACCCGCTCGATCTTGTTGGCGCTGTCGGGGAACAGCTGCAGGGTCAGGATACCGGCGCCGGTCTCGGCGGTAATCTCGGTTTTGCTCACGATACCATGATCGTAGGCGTACTTTGCAACGCAGCGGATACCGTTGCCGCACATCTCCGACTCGGAACCGTCGCTGTTGAACATCCGCATCCGCACATCGGCCGTGTCCGAGGGCATGATCAGGATCAGGCCGTCGGAACCGATGCCGAAGTTCCGGTTGGAAACCGCAACGGCCACCGCCGCCGGGTCCGCCACCTGCTCCTCAAAACAGTTCACATAGACATAATCATTGCCTGCGCCGTGCATCTTGGTGAATTTCATCCGCTTCCTCCATCGTAATCGGTTTCAGAGTCTGAAAATACCAGAAGACCCACGGCCCAACAAGCCGAAACTCATGCCGATTTGCAAGCTGTTGGGACAGCACGTACCGCCGGTTGACGCTGTCCGGCAACTGTGCTTTAATCCCGATGTGGAAACCGAGGCTTACATCGCCCTGGGCTCGAACCTGGGAGACCGGGAACTGAACCTGCTCCGGGCCGTTGCCGAGCTGGGCAGACTTCCCGGATGCCGGGTCACCGCCCTCTCCGGTTTCTACGAGACCGCACCGGTCGGCATGCCCGACGGCACCCCCTCCTTCTACAACGCCGTACTCAGATTGTCGACAACCGTAGCATCCCCGCTTGACCTGCTCCACGAACTGCAGCGGATCGAGCGCGACCTGTTCGGCCGCAGCCGCAGCACAACGCCGCAGTCCCGCAGGATGGACCTGGATCTGCTGCTGTTCGGGGAGCAGACCCGGGCAACCGAGGAATTGACCCTGCCTCATCCCCGGATGACGCAACGGAAATTCGTTCTAATGCCGCTCTTGGAGATCACCCCGGACCTGATCGACCCGAGGAGCGGCAGACCGCTTCGGGAGTTGTTGCCGACCTTGCCGCCCGACCAGCAGGTTCGGGCACTGGAGTAACCCACGTCATGGCACGTCTGCTCGTTTCACTGCTGTTCCTGTACATCGGCTACCGGATCGTCAAGGCTCTCTTTGCAAAGAAAAGCGGCCGGGAGCCGGTCCCGGCACCACCTGCTGCCGAGGATACCGTCCAGGATCCGATCTGCGGCGTCTATATCGCCAAGGAGGATGCCGTTGTCGGCACCCTCGAAGGCACGCGGCACTATTTCTGTTCAATGGACTGCCTGGAAAAATTCCGGGACAGGCTCGATCATACCCCATCATCCAACTCTGGAGGAACAGCATGAAGTTTTTCATCGACACCGCCGACGTCGCCGAAATCCGCGCCGCCCACGACCTGGGCCTGGTGGACGGCGTCACCACCAACCCGTCCCTGATCGCCAAATCCGGCCGCAAGTTCAAGGATGTGATCAAGGAGATCACCGCCATCGTGGATGGTCCCATCTCTGCCGAAGTGATCTCGCTTGACGCTGCCGGCATGGTGAAAGAGGCCAAGGAACTGGTCAAGATCCACAAGAACATCGTCATCAAGGTACCGATGACCACCGAAGGGCTCAAGGCCACCAAGCAGCTCACCAGCCTCAAGATTAAAACCAACGTCACCCTGATCTTCACCCCGATGCAGGCCCTGCTGGCGGCCAAGGCCGGCGCCACCTACGTCTCCCCCTTCGTGGGGCGGCTGGACGACATCTCCCAGGACGGCATGGGGATCATCGAGGAAATCCGCACCATCTTCGACAACTACGGCTACACCACGGAAATCATCGTGGCCAGCGTGCGCAACCCGATCCATGTGCTCAACTCCGCCCTGATCGGTGCCGACATCGCCACCATTCCCTACAGCGTCATGGTGCAACTGGCCAAGCATCCCCTGACCGACGCCGGTATCGCCAAATTCCTGGAAGACTGGGAGAAGGTCCCCAAATAGCGGCACCAGGTTCCACTGAAACAGCGACGGCCGGCAGATTCCATATCCGCCGGCCGTTTTTTCGTGCGTATGCCGTTCATCGCCGCCGTTTGCCGTGCCCTTTGCCGGCCTGCCGGAACTCCCAGGGGGGCTGGGGGTTGGACTGCCGCCAGAGCCCCAGCCGCCTGCGGCGGGCCTGCTCCTCCAGGCCGATATACCGGGAGGCGTAGGGGCCGTCCAGATAGTGACGGTAGGCCCAGGCCATCCCCTCGGCAACCATCTCGGCGTTAATGTCGCGCTGTCCCTGGCGCACCACTGCCACCGCCCGGCCGTACTGGTCCCGCTCCCGTACCTCCAGCAGCACCTCCCGCCCCAGCAGCTTGTACATCAGCACCCGCTTTGCCTGACTGCCGAAGGGCTGGGCCGCCCGGTCCGGCTTGCGGGTCTCCGGGGCATCGATGCCGTAGAGCCGCACCTTGAGCCGGCCGTCGCTGCGAGTCACCACCAGCACGGTGTCGCCGTCGTACACCTCCCGCACCATCCCCTGGATCGTCTGGCCCGCCGAAACCGGCAGCGGCAGCAGCACCAGCAACAGCAGCACCAGCAACAGCAGCACCAGCAACAGCAGCACCAGATATCTCATGCCAGCCCCCGCTCGTAGTTGAAAAGGGTCGTACCGCTCAAGGGCCGGTCACCCCGCCAGGCCGCCACGACGGCGTCCCGCTCCTGGGGCGCTGTTTCCGACAGATCAAGCAGAAAGGAGCTGCACCCCATGCGACGCAGCTCTGCCAGGTGACCGATGAGGGAGAAGGGGGTGGCGGCGGAGATCACGGTCATCCCCTGCTGCCCCCTGACGGTATAGAGCTCCCCCCGGTCCGACTGCACTGCCCCGCCACTTACCTCTTTCATCCTGATCCGCGTGGTCATCACCTCCACCGGGCCGTAGACCATGACCGTGCGGGAGAGCGGCAGATCGGCGGCCAAAAGCTCCGCCAGGTTGTCCCGGTCGTCCTCCAGGCAGAGGGTGGCCCGCTCCGCCCCCAGCTCCCGCCAGCAGTGCAGGGCCTGGGAGTTGAGTGAGAAGAGCCGGTAACCGATGGAAAGCCGCACCTCCGGCAGGGGGGCCAGCAGCGGCAGGTGGCCGTGGTTGGTGGCCTCGAACCGCCGAAAACCGTGGTCGTGCAGGGTGGTCAGCAGCTCGCGGTAGAGCGGCAGGTCGGCATCGAACACCATAAACGGCAGTTGCCAGACGATCCTCCCGGCATCCCCCCGCAGACGGGCAAGAAGGTGCGGCAGGGCATGGGCCGCCGCCCTGTGCAGGGGGACCACCGCGGTGTCTGCCTGGGACAGGGCCCAGCGCACCTCCTCCGGCCGGGCCACCCGGATCAGCAACTCCTCCTTTTCTCCCTGGTTGCCGTGGCGAGCCCCGGCCTGCAGGGCCGCCAGGGCCGCACTCCTGGCGGCTCCGATCAGCCGTTTCTGTTCGCCGCCCCCCTCCTGCTCCAGCCGGTGGTACAGTTCCCGGCGGATTTCCTTCAGCCGGGCCGGCGGGATGAAAAGCGGCGGGAAGTCCGGCGCCCGCAGCTCTTCCAGCCGAAAGGGGGTCTCGCCGGTTTCGCCGAAGCGGGAACGCAGCACCTCCTCCATGGCGGCGGTGCGGGCAGGTTCCAGTTCCCCCAGGGCGAAACCATAGGTAAAGACCGCGGCCCCCAGCCGGGCAACGGCGGTCAGGGTCCAGGAGCCGGCCTGGTCGGCCCTGCAGGATAGCTCCAGTCGCACCCCCAGCCGGTCCGGACCGGCGGCCTTCAGCTTGCGCAGGGCTGCCTCGTCACTCAGGCCAAAGGCATCGGCGGCCCCCACCTTGAAGAGGGCATCGCCGACAGCGGCCGTGAACGGACAGGCCACCTCCACCATGGCACCGCCGGGGCACTCCTGCACCTTTTTCCGCTGGCTGTACAGCTCCCGCAGGGTCCAGGCCTGGCCGGCCATGTCGCTCTTGGGCTGCAGCCGCAGCCGGTCGCCGACCCGCAACGAATCGCGGGTTTCAAAGAGAATCCTGCCGCCCCCCACCCGCTTCACTTCACCGGTAAAGCGGCCGGTCCCCCCCCGCAGCCAGGGATTGGCAATATCGGCCGGTTCCCGTCCGGCCAGGAAGCCCTTGGTGGGGGCACGGCCAAAGGAGTCCTTCAGCAGTCCCTTGGCTGCGGCCAGCGCCTCCTTCCGTCCCTCCGGCGCCGCATCCAGTACCAGCCGGTAGGCGGCAACCACCTTGGCCACGTAGTCGGCCGACTTCATCCGCCCCTCGATCTTCAGGGACCTGACCCCGGCTGCCACCAGCTCCGGCACCATTTCGATGGAGGAGAGGTCGTTGGGGGAGAAGAAGTACCCCTCCTTGCCCCGATGGCTGTAGAGACGCCGGCAGGGCTGGGCGCAGCGTCCCCGGTTGCCGCTGTGTCCCCCCAGGAGCGACGAGAAATGACACTGGCCGGAAACGCAAAAACAGAGCGCGCCGTGGACGAACACCTCCAGCTCGGCGCGACATTGGCCGGCAATGGCTGCAATATCGAAGAGTTGCAGTTCACGGGCCAGCACCACCCGTTCAAAGCCCAGCTCCTCAAGTTGCAGCACGCCGGGCAGGTTGTGGATGGTCATCTGGGTGGAGGCGTGCAGCGGAATGGAGGGAAAATGGGTACGCACCAGCCGGGCCACCGCCATATCCTGGACAATCACCCCGTCCACCCGCAGCCGCGCCAGCTCCGCCAGGGTTTCCACCAGCTGGGGTAGCTCCCGCTCCTTCACCAGGGTGTTCAGGGTGATATACATTCGCCGTCCCTTGCTGTGGGCATAGGCCAGCATCCGTTCCATCTGGCCCAGGGTAAAATTCTTGGCCCGGGCCCGGGCGGAGAACTCCCGCAGGCCCGCGTAGACCGCATCGGCACCGGACTCCATGGCGGCGAAGAACGCTTCCAGGGAGCCGCAGGGGGCCAGCAGCTCCGGCTTATTCCGCAATAAGGCGCTCAAGCTCGCTCCTGTCAATTCGATACTGTTTTTTACAGAATTCACAGCCAACCTCGGCCCCGCCATCCTGCTCGATCATTTTCCGCAGCTCCTCTTTTCCCACCGACATCACGGCCCGCTCCACCTTCTCACGGGAACAGCCGCAGCGAAAAAAGAGCTCGTTCGACTCCAGCGGGTAGTGTTCAACGTCAGCAAGCAGCAGCTCCAGCAGCTCCTCCGGCGATGTCCCGCCGGACAGCAGCGTGCTCAGCGGCGGCATTTTCTCAAGAACGGCCATGATCGCCTCAACCGCCGCCTCGTCCGACGGCGGCAGCGACTGGATCAGAAAGCCGCCCGCCACGCCGATCCGGCCATCCTCGGTCAGGGTGGCGGCCAGGCCCACTGCCGAGGGGATCTGCTCGGAATCGGTCAGGTAGTACGCCAGGTCTTCGGCGATCTCGCTGGTGTAGAGCTGCACCGTGCCGCTGTAGGGCTCCTTCAAGCGCAGGTCCTTGGTGACGGTCAGGAAGCCGGCACGGCCTATGGCCGTTGCCACGCTGTCCGCCACGGCATCCGGCACCGCGACCGTGGCCCGCAAGGCGCCGTCCCAGTCCGCCTCGGCGATCAGCTTTTTCAGCGGCCCGTTCCCCTCGAACTTGAGTGCCAGCCGCTGCCCCTGTTTGAGAATACTGCCCAGCAGGGCAGCGCCGGACAGCGCCCTCCCCAGAGCCAGGGACACCACCGGCGATGCCCCCTGCAGAAAGCAGATGTCGTTGGTCAGGCCGGTGGTCACACAGGCCACGGCCCTGATTTTTCCTTTGGCCGTCATGGCCCGGGCAATATGGTCGTTCATGGTTGTTTCGTTCCCTTTGCTAAAACATTTTTGACCAGAGCAGCAGCAGGCCACTGCCGGAGCTGCCGTTCCTGAGGATACCGAAGTCCCGCGAAAACTCCAGGTAGAGGGTACTGTCCCAGGGGAGGCCGCTGGTGAGTCCCACTGAAAGCGCCTCACCCCGCTCCTGTTCAAAGGCGAAGAAATTGGCGGCATGCTGGAAATCGCGGTTGATCCAGGCTACGGTTCCCCGCAGGTGCAGATAGAGAAAGAACTGCAGCTCCCTGCGGTATTCGAGGGTGCCGACGACATAATCGGCAACCGTAAACTGGTTGAACAGCGCTCCGGGATAGGGGGTGCGCCACAGATCGTCACTCTCGTTGGGAAACGGTCCGCCACCGATTTTAAAGCCTGAGTAGCGATCAAGCTGCGCTTTGGGTGAAAAACCGCCATAGACGCTGGCAATCAAGCGGTCCCGTTCCGACAATCCCGGCACCGGCAGGGCCGCCGCACCGTAACCGGAAATCTTCAGGTACTGTTGCGTGTCCCCTTTGCTGAAATGGAAGGAGCCATAGCTGGAGTCGCTCCACGGTGAACGGTAGGCCCACTCCAGGTCGGCTCCGGCGGCGAATCCCCGGTGGGGCAGCTCCATGATATTGCGCCGCATGCCGTCGTAACGCACCCGCAGCCGCATGCCATTTTCCCAGGTATCGGGGGGAAGCCTGACCTCCGGCCCGGTGTCGGGAGTCCGCCGGTTGTACAGGTAGGTGCCGGTGTAGAACAGCTGCAGCCGCAGGTCGTTGTCGCTCTGAAACGGCGCCACCGGCAGCCGGTAGCCGAGCCCGAGCCAAGCCGTGCCGTACCCCCAGACTGCCGATGTCGCTTCGATCGCCTTACCGTTCAGAATCTCTTCCTGGGGAAACGGATTGGTATAGTTCTCGAGGTGCCCCAACAACTCGAGACCATTAGCCATCTTCAAGGCTCCGTCCCACTCGTTGTAAAACAGGCTGAACACCAGCCGGGAGCGGTAGGCTTCCGTTTCCTTGCGCCAGTAAAGGGCCGTAATCGGCAGAATATCCGTACTGCCGAGCGAGGGAGCATAGAGGGTGGTTCCCACGGTCAGCGCCAGAACGTTGCTGCGGTCGCGTGCCCCCACCTCCACTCGCTTGCCGAGCACCGTTGTCGCGAGCGGCTCACCTGCCAGGGGAGTGCGATAGCCATCGTCGGCAGAGACGTTGTTCGCCAGCAACAGCGCCGCCGGTATCGTCAAGGCACGAATAGCTCCGACCAGCGTTCCCATCTGCATTCCTCCAACCGGAAGCCCGAAAAACAAAGCCCCGCAGAGTGCTCTGCGGGGCTGAATTGTAGCATCAGTTCGTGCGGGAGACTACTTCTTCTCGCACTGGTCCTCGAAGCTGAGCGCGGCCAGCTTCTGGTAGTAGGAGAAGTGGGCGCGGGCCCATTCGCCGGCCTTCTTCATCAGCGCTTCGGCCGCCTCGGGGTTGGCCTTCTTGAGCATCCGGTAGCGGTTCTCGTTGTTGGCGTACTCCATGAAGTCGATGGTCGGCGCCTTGCTGTCCAGCTGCAGCGGGTTCTTGCACTCCGCAGCCAGGGCCGGGTTGTAGCGGTACAGCGGCCAGTAGCCGGACTGGACGGCCTTTTTCTGAGCATCAACCCCGGCGGTCATGTCGATGCCGTGGGCGATGCAGTGGGAGTAGGCCAGAATGATGGAGGGGCCGTCAAAGGCTTCCGCCTCCAGCATCGCCTTGACGCACTGGGCCGGGTTGGACAGGGCAACCGTGGCCACATAGACCGTGCCGTAGGACATGGCGATCATGCCCAGGTCCTTCTTGGAAACCGGCTTGCCGCCGGCGGCGAACTGGGCCACCGCGCCCAGCGGGGTGGACTTGGAGGCCTGGCCGCCGGTGTTGGAGTACACTTCGGTGTCCAGCACCAGCAGGTTGATGTTCTTGCCGGAGGCGATGACGTGGTCCAGACCGCCGAAACCGATGTCGTAGGCCCAGCCGTCGCCGCCGATGCACCAGACCGACTTCTTCACCAGGTAATCGGCGATCGGCAGAAGCAGCTTGGCGGTGGCGTTTTTGCTTCCCTTCAGGGCTGCCTTCAACTTCTCCACCCGGCCCCGCTGGTCTTCGATACCGGCCTGGCTGGACTGGTCGGCGGACAGGATTTCCTTGAACAGCTTGGCGTTGGCGGCAAAGGCCTTGTCCGCTGCCAGTTCGGCCAGATACTCAAGGGCGGACTTGGTGAACTGGTCAACGGTCAGCCGCATGCCGAAACCGAACTCGGCGTTGTCCTCGAACAGGGAGTTGGACCAGGCCGGACCACGGCCGTCAGCCCGCTGAGCGTAGGGAGTGGTGGGCAGGTTGCCGCCATAGATGGAGGAGCAGCCGGTGGCGTTGGCGATCATCATCCGGTCGCCGAAGAGCTGGGTCAACAGCTTCAGGTACGGGGTCTCGCCGCAGCCGGCGCAGGCACCGGAGAACTCGAACAGCGGACGGATCAACTGGTTGTTGCTCAGGGTGTCCAGCTTGACCTGGGTGGCATCCACATCGGGCAGCTTGAGGAAGAAGTCGAAGTTTTCGGCTTCCTGGGCACGCAGCGGCGGCTGGAAGGCCATGTCCAACGCCTTGTGGCTGGGGTTCTGCTTGTCCTTGGCCGGGCAGTTCCAGGCGCAGGCACCGCAACCGGTACAGTCTTCCGGTGCAACCTGGACGGTCAGCTTCTTCCCTTCCTGGCCCTTGATCTTGCAGTCGGCCGATTTGAACGCCTTGGGAGCAGACTTCAGCTCCTTGGCGTCGTAGGCCTTCATCCGCACGGAGGCGTGGGGACAGACAAAGGAGCAGATACCGCACTGGATACAGAGCTTCTCGTCCCAGA
Source organism: Trichlorobacter ammonificans (assembly GCF_933509905.1). Lineage (GTDB taxonomy): Bacteria > Desulfobacterota > Desulfuromonadia > Geobacterales > Pseudopelobacteraceae > Trichlorobacter > Trichlorobacter ammonificans. Next base: position 3,010,501 of record NZ_OW150024.1, read on the forward strand.
CCGGAATTTCGGTGGCGATGTTCCGCTTCTCGTACTGGGAGGTGGCGGTGGGGAAGGTACCGTCGGCCGGCATCTTGGACACCGGCAGCTGGTCCCCCAGACCGGCCACGATCACGCCGGTGACATCTTTCACGAACTTGGGTGCCTTGGCCGAAACAGCGGCGGCCATCTTGATCTTGCTGGTGGCCTTCCCGGGAACCTTCACTTCGTAGAAGTTGTTCAGGCCCGCGTCCACTGCCTTGTAGTTCATCTCCAGGACCTTCTCACCGGCCTTGCCGTAGGACTTCTTGATGGCGTCCTTGATGGAGGCCACGGCGTCCTTCAGCGGGATGATGTTGGAGATCTTGAAGAATGCGGTCTGCATGATGACGTTGATCCGGGGTCCGAGGCCGATCTCGTTGCCCAGCTTGACGCCGTCGATCACGTAAAATTTCATCTTCTTGTCGATGATCTGCTGCTGCACTTCCTTGGGCATGGTATCCCAGACCTCTGCCGGCCCGAAGGGGGCGTTCAGCAGGAAGGTGGCGCCGGTCTTGGCTTTGGCCAGCATGTCGTACTTCTCCAGGAAGGAGAAGTTGTGGCAGGCCACGAAGTCGGCTTCCTGCACCAGATAGGGCGCACGGATCTGCTTCTTGCCGAAGCGCAGGTGGGAGGTGGTCATGGAGCCGGCCTTCTTGGAGTCGTACACGAAGTAGGCCTGGGCGTTGTTGCTGGTTTCCTCGCCGATGATCTTGATGGAGTTCTTGTTGGCGCCCACGGTGCCGTCGGAGCCCAGGCCGTAGAACATGGCCTGGTAGACCCCTTCCATCGGGTTCTTGTAGGAGTAGTCCACCTTCAGGCTGCTGTTGGTGACGTCTTCCTCGATGCCGACCACGAACTTGTTCTTCGGCTTGGCGCTTTTAAGGTTATCCAGCACCGCCTTGGCCATGGCCGGGGAGAACTCCTTGGAACCGAGGCCGTAGCGGCCGCCGACGATGACCGGGTAGCCGTTGAACTTGAACTTGCCTTCGGCCATCCCTTCGCCGATGGCGGTACGCACGTCCAGGTAGATCGGCTCGCCCAGGGAACCCGGCTCCTTGGTGCGGTCCAGAACAGCGATCTTCTTGACGGTCTTGGGCAGGGCCTTCAGGAAGCCGTCCTTGGGGAAGGGACGATAGAGGCGGATCTTGACCACGCCGACCTTCTCACCCTTCTTGACCAGATTTTCCACGGTCTCCTGCACCACGTCGGCACCGGAACCCATCACCACCACGACCCGCTCGGCATCCTTGGCGCCGACGTAGTCCACCAGCTTGTACTTGCGGCCGGTCAGCTTGCCGAACTTGTCCATCTCTTCCTGGACGATCTTCTCACAGGCCGGGTAGTAGGGGTTGACGGTCTCGCGGCCCTGGAAGTAGACGTCCGGGTTCTGGGCGGTGCCGCGCATCACCGGCTTGTCCGGGTTGAGACCCCGGGCCTTGTGGTCGGCGATCAGCTTGTCGTCCAGCATGGCGCGCATTTCGTCGAAGGTCAGCTCAACCACCTTCTGGACTTCGTGAGAGGTCCGGAAGCCGTCGAAGTAGTGCAGGAACGGCACGCGGCTGCGCAGGGTGGCGGACTGGGCGATCAACGCAAAGTCCATGACCTCCTGCACGTTGTTGGAGCAGAGGAAGGCCCAGCCGGTGGAACGGCAGGACATGACGTCGGAATGATCGCCGAAGATGGACAGGGCCTGAGCGGCGATGGCGCGGGCCGAGACGTGGAACACGGTGGAGGTCAGCTCGCCGGCGATCTTGTACATGTTGGGGATCATCAGCAGCAGACCCTGGGAGGCGGTGAAGGTGGTGGTCAGCGCACCGGCCTGCAGGGCGCCGTGCACGGCGCCGGCGGCACCCCCTTCGGATTGCATCTCGACAACGGTGGGAACGTTACCCCAGATGTTCTTCTCACCCACGGCGCTTTTGGCGTCGGAAATCTCCCCCATCACCGAAGACGGGGTGATCGGGTAAATGGCGATAACCTCGTTGGTGGCGTGGGCCACATGGGCCGCCGCCGTGTTGCCGTCAATCGTAACCATCTTCTTGCTCATGCTGCTCCTCCTTATGGTCTGGTACACAGGTCCGCTTACGCTGTGAAACTCCCTATAATTCGCTTCGTCCCTTGAGGGCCCACTGTACGGTGGCCGGATCGACATATTCGATATCACTGCCCAGCGGGATGCCGTGGGCGAGACGGGTAACCCTGACTCCCAGTGGCTTCAGCTGGCGGGCCAGGTAGAGCGCAGTGGTTTCACCCTCCACGGAGAAGTTGGTGGCAATCACCACCTCCTCGACCCCGCCCCGACCAACCCGCTCCAGCAGCTCGTCAATGCGCAGGTCCGACGGGTTGACCCCGCGCAACGGCGAAATCGCCCCTTGCAGCACATGGTAGCTGCCGGAAAAGGCGTTGCTCCGCTCCAGAGCCAGCAGGTCCTGCGACGTCTCCACCACGCAGATGACCGCGCTGTCCCTTCCCCCGGCACAGAGGGGGCAGGGGTCCTGCTCGGCTAGGGCAAAGCAGACGGAGCAGGGACGCACCTGGTCGCGGACCTGGAGCAGTGCTTCGGCAAGCGACTCAAGACCGCGAGGGGACTTGAGCAGGTGAAACGCCAGACGCAGAGCGGTACGCTCCCCAATGCCGGGAAGCTTTTTCAGCTCTCCCACCAGCCGATTCAAGGCCGGCGCATGTTGTACCATACTTCACCACCCAGATAAAACCATTTTTTAAAATTATAGCGCGGTTAAAAAATGGTTTGAGCACTACAGCACAAGACTCTTTATTTTCTTTTATATCAGCTGGTTGCTTTACAGCCTGAATAAAACCCGTGCTTAGAACAGGCCGGGGATATTCAGGCCGCCGGTGATCTTGGACATCTCGGATGAAATCTCGGCATGAACCTTTTTCAACGCCTCATTCACCGCCGCCATAATCAGGTCCTGCAGCATCTCCACATCGGTGGGATCCACCGCTTCCGGCTTGATCACCAGCGATTTGATCTCGTTCTTGCCGCTCACCATCACGCTTACGGCGCCGCCGCCGGCGGTGGCTTCCGCGGTTCGGTTCGCCGCCTCTTCCTGCAGCTTGGCCATCTTCTGCTGCATCATCTGGGCCTGCTTCATGATGCCCGCCAATCCTTTTGACATAGGGTACTCCTCCTTCTCGCGTTATATCGGGTTACAGTTCCTTGATCTCCACGATTTCCCCCTCTAGGAGGCGAATTGCCTCCGTCACAACGGGGTTTTCCAGCACTTCCCGGCGGATGGCTTCGCGCCGTTCCTGTTGCTCACGGCTTTTTTTTTCCGCCAGCGACAGCGGCTGCCTCTCCTGCTCCACCGAACGGATGACCGTTACGGACACGGTGGTCTCCTGCCCGGCAAAATCAGCCGCCAGCCGGCGCAGCCGCGCCAGATTTTCGGCATCCTGCATGGAACTCAAGTGAAAAGAGCCCTCGGGAAAGCCGATCTCGATCCGCTCCTGCGTATACTGAACCGGCGAACCGTGTTCCAAGGCGCCGCCTAGGATCGGGTTCTGGCTGCGGCAAAACTCGACGAAACGCTCCCAAGTGCCGCCGGTGCCCGGAGCAGCAACAGGTGCCGCGGCTGCCGGGGCAGCGATCGGTTCCTCCGGACGGGAACGAGGTGAGGGGCGGGATGGGGTCGCCGGAGCGGCAATCGCTGATGACGGTGCCGCCGACAACCGGGGCGCCGCCGGCAGGCCGGCTTCAAGCTGCCTGAGCCGCTCGATCAGCGGCTGAATCGGCAGCACCGGCTGCAACGTCGCCATTTTCAGCAGGGCCATCTCCAGCAGCAGCCGGGGGAAGGAGGACTGGGCCATGCCGCTTTCAGCCTGCACCAACAGGGTCAGGCGCCGCTGGATATCCGAAGGTTGCTGGTCCGCGGCCTGCTGACGCAGCTCGGTCAGCTCCGCCTCCGCCAGGTCCAGGATCTCCTCCGGTTTGGCCACCGAGCGGATGATCAGCAGGTTACGGAAATGGGCGATCAACTCCTGAGTGAACTGGCGGATGTTGTAGCCGAAGGCATCCACCCGCCGGACTCCCTGCAGCGTTTCCTGGGCATCCCCGGCAAAAACCGCGGCGGACAGCTCCGCCAGCAGGCGCCGGTCCACCACCCCCACCAGGGTGGCCACATCATCGTCGGCCACGGTACTGCCGCAGAAGGCCAGCACCTGGTCGAAGCAGGAGAGGGTATCCCGCATGCTGCCGTCCCCCTTGCGGGCGATCATGGCCAGGGCGCTGTCGCTGATGTTGATCCCCTCGACGGTGGAAATTTCGCGCAGCCGCGCCATCAGCCGGGCCAGGGATATCCGCTTGAAATCGAAGCGCTGACAGCGGGAGAGGATGGTGATCGGTACCTTGTGCGGCTCGGTGGTGGCGAAGATGAACTTGACGTGGGGGGGCGGCTCCTCCAGGATCTTCAACAGGGCGTTGAAGGCGTTGGTGGAGAGCATGTGCACTTCGTCGATGATGTAGATCTTATAGCGGCTGTGGGAGGGGAGGTAGCGGCTGTTGTCCCGCAGCTCCCGGACGTCGTCCACCCCGGTGTTGGAGGCACCGTCGATCTCGAAGACGTCGGTGGAGGTGCCGTCGGTGATCTCCCGGCAAAGGTGGCAGACGTTACAGGGTTCCGTTGACGGCCCCTGCTCGCAGTTGAGTGCCTTGGCCAGGATGCGGGCGGAACTGGTCTTGCCCACCCCCCGGGCGCCGGTGAACAGAAAGGCGTGGGCAACCCGGCCGCTGTCGATGGCGTTCTGCAGGGTGCGGCTGACATGTTCCTGGCCGGTCAGGTCTGCAAAGGTCTGGGGGCGGTATTTACGGGCGAGAACGACGTAGGACACGGGTGGATACCTGAATGAATCTGCATAGCGTTTATGGGCGGAGATGATAGCCGGGCTGGCCTGCGGCACACAGCGACAGCCGCTGCCGTTGCTTCCTTCCGGACCTGGCGGGGTTCACGGCCTGCCGTTGCGCAGGGCCCGGCTATCATCTCCGCCCACAAACAGTACCGGCGAAGCGTCTGGGCAGATCATCTGCATACCATAACTGCCACCGGTTTGTCAAAACCTGTCGGACGCTTGCGAAATGGCGCTCCCATGATAAACTGAGAATCTGTACCAGCCCTCCTCCGAAGGACGGACCATCACCCCATGACGCACCACACGGCTTTCACGCCGATCACCGCAACGGACAGCACCAGTGAAGCCCTGGCGGCGCTCACAACGGCCAGCAGCGACCCGCTGCCGCGTTTGATCCATCTCTTCGACACCCTGCGGCCCAAACGGGCTTCCGACCGCGCTGAGGCACAAAAACGCTGGCAGCGCCTGCTCCACCTGCTGGAGGTCCCCTGCTATTATGACGGCTTGCGTTCCGCCCTGCTGGCACTGTTCGCACAGCGCCGCCAGTACCGTTTCTACACCGAGTCCGGACTGCTTCCCAACACCGGCTTCTTCTCGGAACTGCGTCGCAAACTCTCTCACCGGCTGCTGCCGGAGCTGGTTGATCCGAATGACCTGCGCGACTGCATCAGATTGATTTTTCATCGCCCCTCCGACGCCATCTGGATGAAGAATATCCCGCTGGCGGACCAGATCGCCTTCTGGCGGCTGCTGACCCCGCTGTCGCCGCGGATTCTGGGACAGATCGCCGTATCGGCCCGCGTGCTGTCCCAGCGCATCTGCGCCATGGGGCTTGAACCGGAACTGCTCCGCGTCGTGCCGACGCTACGGGACACGGAACACTCGCCCTTCCTGTCGCTCATCAATGAAATGACCGAATTTCTCGCCCGCCTGGGCGACGAGGAACAGCCGGTCAGCGAAGTGGACAAGCGCCACTTGCTGGTCTTTACCGACCAGTGTCATGCCATGGTCCGGCAGGCCCACCGCCAGGCCACGGCAACGGCCGGCACCAGCATGTCGCTGAGCTTTCAGCTGACCAGGCTGGAGCAGCATCTCAAACGGCTGGAGCTGATGATCGAAGTGTTGGCGGTAACGGTGGAAACACTGCCCGAAGAGGAGGTGGTGGTACGCTGGAGCACCTTCATGGCGGATGTCTGCCAGCAGGAACTGGAACGGAACAGCCTGCGCCGTCACTGTGCCGACCTTTTGGGACGCGTTTCGCTGCTGGTGACGGAAAACGCCGCCCGGACCGGCGAGCACTACATCGCCGACAACCGGCAGCAATGGTGGGCAATCCTGAGGGCGGCAGCCGGGGCCGGCCTGCTGATCGCGCTGCTGGCCCTGCTGAAAATCATCGGCTCCACCCTGCATCTGCCGGTGCTCTCCCAAGGGCTGCTGAACGGCCTGATCTACGGCGGCGGCTTCATACTGGTCCATCTGCTGCACTTCACCATCGCCACCAAGCAGCCGGCCATGACCGCCGCCGCCATTGCCGGCACCATTTCCCAGAGCAGCGGTCGTCTGAGGGAGCAGGGCAGACTGGTGGAGCTGATGGTGGCCACCGCCCGCAGCCAGTTTGCGGCGATCATGGGCAACGTCAGTGTCGCCTTCCCCCTGGCCCTGCTGGTCGGGACGCTCTCGCTGGTGAGCGGACACAATCCGGTATCCCCGGAGAAGGCTCGTATTCTGCTGGAGGAGGTACAGCCGTTTTCCACCCTCTCCCTTGCCTACGCGGCCATCGCCGGAGTCTGGCTGTTCGTCACCGGCCTGGTGTCCGGCTACGTGGACAACCTGTCGGCCTACGGCCAGGTGGGGCCACGGATCGCCGGCCTCGGCTGGCTGTGTCGTCTGGCAGGGGAGCGCCGCGCCGAATGGATCGGCGACTATGTCAGCAGCAATGCCGGCGGCCTGGTCGGCAATCTCTTCTTCGGCATGATGCTGGGCCTGACCCCGGCGGTAGGCGGTATGCTCGGTCTCCCCCTCGATATCCGCCATGTGGCCTTTTCATCGGCAAACATCGGCTATGCTCTGGTAGCCCTGGAGTTTTCGGTGAACCTGAAGCTGGGCGCCCTGGCGGTACTCGGTGTCGCCCTGATCGGCTTGGTCAACCTGATGGTCAGCTTCACCCTGGCGCTTTTGGTGGCCATGCGCTCACGGGGCGCCCGCTTCCGCTCCGCCCTTACGCTGCTGCCGCTCCTGCGGCAGCGGCTGTTCAGCAGCCCCCGCGACTTTTTTCTGCCGGTCGATCCGCTGCAGGAGGCGCCCCGGAGTTCCTAGCCAACCATCCACCGTCTATTGGGCCTGGTAATAGTAGCGGTTCAGATCCAGCAAACCGCCCCGCACCGGTTCGTCACGATTCAGCCGCTGCTGGAACCAGTCGTAGGTTTCCCAGAAACGGTCGTCACTACGGTTGATGCCGTAACGCGCGAGTCGCTCCAGGTCCCTGGAACTGCCTGAGAAATGAGCCATCAGATCGAAGAAATCGGGCAGCTCCTCTGCCCGGACGTCGAAGAAATAGTTGGGATAGGAACCGATCAGGCCGGGAATGAAGTCCACATCATCCCTGGCCGCGTTGAGCCGCCCATTCTCGCCAAGCAGAAACGCCACGTTGTCGTGCCAGCGGTTGACCACCAGCGACACCACCCGATCGGTGCCCTCGCGCTGACGGATGCGCAGGTAGGCCAGGTTGGCGTTGTAATCGTTGACCATGGCCACAAACGGCATGCCGGGTTTGGCCAGGGCGCGAAACGCTTTGAGATAGTCGTCGGTGCTGCTGAAGCTGGTGGGCAGCGGCGGATAGTCGACCCCGGCCCGCAGGTAGTTGATCGAATCAAAGGCAATGCCGGCGGCCGGCAGCAGATGGCGGTCCACCACCTGCTCAACGAGCTCCCGCTTGGGGTCGCCGGTGGCAAAGCCGATGCCGGACGGCAGGGCGGCGGGGTAGTAGCCCACCTTCTGCAGGTCCAGCCCCAGATACCAGGATTGCATGATGGTCTGCCGCTGTTCCGGCGGCAGGAAGTTGAGGAAGTAGCTTTCCCCCTCCATTCGCAGGGTATCCATGTAAAGCCGCAGCGCCAGCTGATGGGCCATATTGCCGTAGACGTCGAAACCGGCCACCAGAGCGTAGTAAATCCGCTCCAACAGCGGGTAGTCGATCACCCAGACCGTCTTGGGCAGCCCCCCCAGGGCCCCCTTGTGCACCGAGGCGTTGTCAAAGTGACGGTAGACCGTCAACAGCGGCGCATCGCCGGCACGGTTCCCCCGCCAGAGGGCCTCCAGTCCCAGACCGGCGTAGTGGCTGGCGGCGTAAAAGTCCTGACGGGCACGGTAAAAGGCCTGCGCTTCCTTGCTGTAGCGGTCGGTGACCGCCGAAAAGATTCCCATGTCGCTTCCCTGCTCGATCGGCATGCGCAACTTGTCCGCATGCAGCCGCAGGAAGCCGGGGTTGGTCACGGTCAGGTCGTGACGCGGGTCCATGAACATGACCCAGAAATGGTCATCGATCACGTTCAGGGCGATCTGGCCTTTGCAGACCGGGCCGTGAATGAAGGTCATGATGATGTACTGGACGTTGTCCAGCAGAAACTGGTAGCGGGAGCGGGGGGGAATCTGCTCGAAGGCCCGGAAGGGGTTGGCGCTCACCAGCGGATCGTATCCCACCAGCCGCGGCACCTGCAGCCAGTCCGGATCGATGAACAGCTCCTGCAGGCGCTTCATCCGGGCCTCGTCCAGCTCGAAGACCATATGGGTCTTGTGGACGATGGTGCTGTGGATTTTTCGGAACCGGTAGTAGACCCGCCCTACACCGGGGTCATCGTAGGGGCGCACGGTGGCGATCAGGTCGATCGGCATCCCCGGCGCGGTGCGGGAACGGACCAGCTCGTAAAACTCGTTGGTGCCGGTACCAAGGGTCAGGTGGGCCAGAAACAGATGCTCGTAGAGGTAGCGGGCGGTCATGCCGTGCTTGGCGTCGTCCCGATTCAGGAACGCCTCCCAGCGGGCAATGGCGGCGGCATCTGCCGGCTTGGGGCTGACCAGCTCGGCCTGCTGCACCTGATCCGGGCCTTTCGCTCCCTGCACCAGCCAGCCGGCAATGAGGTTAAACTCCTCCTGCTTCAGCGGTGGAAAGCCGAACGGCATGCCGTTGTTGGGATGTTTCGCCAGGTAGCTGCCCAGTTCATCCTGGTCTTTGGCACAGGTCAGGTCGTCGGCCTCGGAGCGATACTCCCCCGTGCTCCGGGGGTTCTTGATTTTGTGCGCCAGCATCTGGATCATCAGCGAATCGTTCAGGGTGCCGGAAACCGTACTGCTGGTAACACTGGTGAAACCTTTGGTGCGCCACTGCTCCGTTGTCTGCGCATCGGCGAACAGGCGGGTCGGCTCCATGCTGTGCAGGCGGGTGCCGTTGTAGACCGCCTGCCGGGAGGCTCCCCGGTCCACACCCTCGAAGGAATCCAGCTTCAGTTGGCAGGGAGAGTTGTAGCAGGAGTGGCAGACGGTGCAGCGCTTGTCGAGAAGCGGCTTGACCTCGCGCTGGTAGTCGATGGCGCGGGTGGGGAGCTGCACCGTCACCGGCGGCAGGGCCTTGGAGAGACAGCCGGACAGCAGGAGCACCGGACAGAGGATCAACAGCAGGCGAACAGTGACGGCAGGGAGCATCGGCACACTCCTCCTCGGCGGGTGCCGGGGAAATAAAAAAGGTCACGAAAATCGTGACCTTGTCTGAATAAAAATATGGCGGAGAGGGAGGGATTTGAACCCTCGGTACGGGATTAGCGTACACACGATTTCCAATCGTGCTCCTTCAGCCGCTCGGACACCTCTCCGCAGAAGGGTCCTGATTTTTACACCAGCCGGTTGAAATTGTCCAGTGTTTTGATGCCCCGGCCTCAAAGAAATACCTCCAGCGCCGTTGCCGCCAGAAAGGTCAGGCTGATATAGCCGTTCATGGTGAAAAAGGCCGCATCCAGCTTGGTGAGGTCGCCGTTGCGCAGCAGCAGGTGTTCGTACAACAGCAGGGCCGCCACGAGCAGGCTGCCCGCCATGAACCACCCCCCCAAGTGCAGGAGCGCCATCAGCCAGGCCAGCAGGGCCAGGGTCACCAAGTGAAACAGGCGAGCCAGCCAGAGGGAACCGCTCACTCCCAGGGCCACCGGAATGGAGTGCAGCCCGGCCTGCCGGTCGAACTCCAGGTCCTGCAGGGCGTAGAGGATGTCGAAGCCGGCCACCCAAAAGAGCACCATCAGCCCCAGCACCACGGCCGGCAGCTCGATGGCCCCCCGCAAGGCCGCCCAGGCCCCCATCGGCGCCGCCGCCAGGCAGATCCCCAGCACGACATGGGCCAGGGCGGTGAAGCGTTTGCAGTAAGAGTAGAGCACCAGAAAGAACAGGGCAACCGGCGCCAGCTTGAGACAGAGCGGGTTCAGCATGGCTGCCGACCAGAACATGAGCGCCGTCGAAACGACAATGGCCGCCAGCACCACCTGTCGGGAAAGCAGGCCGGCCGGGATGGCGCGACCGGCGGTACGGGGGTTGCGGGCGTCGATGGCGGCATCGATCAGGCGGTTCATCGCCATGGCGCCGGTGCGGGCCCCCACCATGGCCAGAACGATGAAGAACAGTTGTCGTCCGCTGGGCAGCCCGCGCGCCGCCAGCAGGGCTCCGGACAGGGCAAAGGGAAGGGCGAAGATGGTGTGGGAGAACTTGATCATCTCCATGAATACGACAATATTCCGCAGCAAAGCAGCCATGGACAACCTCGGGATCAGTCAGGGGGTTACGACATCTATCTACACCATGCGACCCGCTTCTGTCAGCCAAATACCATTGACTTCCGCGGTCGATGCAGCTAAATTGCCGGTTCGTTTGAAAAAATGCCTGCTACAGGCACTGAATGAAGGAGTGTGTCATGAACACCCGTTTTCTTGATGCCTGCTGGGGAAAGCCGGTTGACCGCACCCCGGTCTGGCTGATGCGCCAAGCTGGCCGTTACCTCCCCGAATACATGGCTGTCCGCTCCAAGTGCAGCTTCCTCGAGCTGTGCAAGACCCCGGACCTGGCTGCCGAGGTGACTATCCAGCCGGTGGACATCCTGGGGGTCGATGCCGCCATCCTCTTTTCCGACATCCTGACCCCGGTGGAGCCGATGGGGCTCAAGCTGGACTTCGTCCCCGGGCCGGTCTTCGAAAACCCGGTACGGACCATGGCCGATGTGGAACGGCTGCGCATTCCCGACCCCGAAGCCGACGTTCCCTACGTGCTGGAAGCCATCCGCATCCTGCGCCGCGAGCTGGCCGCCAAGGTGCCGTTGATCGGCTTCGGCGGGGCGCCGTTCACCCTGGCCTGCTACATGGTGGAAGGGAAGGGCTCCAAGGACTGGGCCACCATCAAGCGGATGATGTACGCCGCCCCCGACGTCTACGCCGCCCTGATGGAAAAAGTGACCATGATGGATATGGAGTACCTGAATGCCCAGATCCGGGCCGGCGCCCAGGCGATCCAGATTTTCGACACCTGGGGCGGCGTGCTCTCTCCCACCGACTACGAGCGCTACGCACTCCCCTACACCACCAAACTGATCAACGGCCTGAATCGTCAGAACACGCCGGTGATTCACTTCGTCAAAGGGGCCGGCACCATGCTGCCCACCGTGCAGAAGGCCGGTAGCGACGTCATGGGGCTGGACTGGCATGTCAACCTGGGCACCGCCCGGGACCAGCTGGGACCGAAAACGGCGGTGCAGGGAAACCTGGACCCCACGGTGCTCTATGCCTCCAAGGAGATCATCGAGCGAGAAGTCAAGCGGGTGCTGGACGAGAACGCCGGCCGCCCCGGCCACATCTTCAACCTGGGCCACGGCATCCTGCCCACGGTGCCGCCGGAAAACGCCATTCATATGGTGGAGTGCGTGCACCGGCTTTCCCAGAGGTAAGCAGCCATGTCCATCAGCATGAAGAACGTCGTAGTGTTCGTCACCGACTTGGGACGGGCCAAGAGCTTTTACGCCGATCAGCTGGGGCTTCCCCTGGCCGGTGAAACCCAGATGCTGCTGGAGTTCTTTCCCGCTACCGGCACCACCCTGGGGATCGCCCTGGCGTTGCAGGACGAGGCCCGCAAGCTGGTGGGACGCCACTCCGGCATCACCCTGCGGGTCAGCGGCATCGAAAAACTCTGCGAACGTTTGAAGGGCAGCGGCGTGACCTTTGTCGAGGACCTGGAGGTCTCCCCCTGGGGTAAGATGGCCGTCATTGCCGATCCGGACGGGAACCAATTCGCCCTGGTGGAATTGCCCGATGCTCTGCGTTGACGGCACCCTGCTGGATCAGCTGACCGACAAGGCGCGGCAGTCGCCGCGGCTGCGGATGAACCACAACTTCCATCCCGCCGACGATGCCGCCTGCCATCGGCTGTTGAATGCCGTCGAGCCGGGCTCCTACATCCGCCCCCACCGCCACCTGGACCGGGAGAAGGACGAGACCTTCGTGCTGATCCGCGGCGCCCTCGGCGTCCTCACTTTTACCGACGACGGCAGCGTGGCCGCAACCACGCTGCTGATCGCCGGTACCGACACCTGTATCGTCACCATCCCCCACGGTGTCTGGCATACCGCGGTCAGCCTCGCACCGGGCACCATCTTCTTCGAAGCAAAAGCCGGCCCCTACCTCCCCTTTACCGAACAGGAAACGGCCTCCTGGGCGCCAACGGCCGATGCCGTCGAGGCCCCCGCCTACCTTCGGTCGTTTTGCGCCTCCTTCTCTGCCTCATAGGCCTGATGCTGCTGCTACCGCCCCCGGTCGGGGCGGCACAGCGGATGCGTCCTTACAGCGGCATCGGGGTTCTGTCGATCAGCACCGTCGGCTTGACCGCTCCGATCCCATTCTACAATGAGCCGGGGCTGGTACGCAGCGGCACCCTGGCGCCCCTCGCGGCACAGCGCCTGAACGACTGGCTGTTCACCGCCGTCCCGGACCGGGTCGTGCTACTGGTGAAAGCCCGCAAAGGGGACTGGCTGCGGGTGGAGCGAGACGATGCCGGCCGCGAGTCCTGGCTGCTCGTGCAGCGGCACTGGCGCTACACCCCCTGGCCCCAGTTTCTCAAAGGAGCCCAGGTGGTTTTTCTCCCCAACAGCCCCAAACGGTTGATGCAGGTGGTCCCCCAGCCCGAAGCGCTCCAGGGGACGCCGCGGCCGGCGACGGCGCCGCCGATGCGGGTGGTCATGGTGCAGGGGGACTGGGCCTATGTCCTGCTGGACGCCTCCAGCGCCGGCTGGATTCGCTGGCGGGAGGCTGACGGTCGCCTGCTGGTCGGTTTCCCCGGCGAACCGATGCAGCAGTAAAAATCTCATTGACCTGCCTTTGGCCGGTGTGGTAAGTGATGCTCCCCATGAACTATCAGATCGCATCAGCAGCACGAGCTATCACCGCCGCGGCGACCAGCGCCGCGGAGTTTGCTGCTGCCCGCTGATCGCGACCGTTTTTAAGATTTCGAACAGCCGCAGGCACGCAGCCTGCGGCTGTTTCTGTTTTGACACTCTGCATTTCAATCACACAAAGGAGCACAAACAGATGCGCGTCCAACTCGTCCCCCCCGGTACCGGAGAACTGACCTACGAAATCAGGAATATCGTCAATGTCGCCGAGAAACTGCAGAAGTGCGGCGTCACCATCAACTGGGAAAACATCGGCGACCCCATCGTCAAGGGGGAGCAGATCCCGGCATGGATGAAGCGGATCGTGGCCGACGCCGTGATGCAGAATGACACCTGGGGTTACTGCCACACCCGCGGCGTGCTGAAGACCCGCGAGTTCATCTGCGAGCAGACCAACAGCCGCGGCGGCGCCCACATCACCCCCGAGGACATCATCTTCTTCAACGGCCTGGGCGACGCCATCGCCAAGATTTACGGCTGTCTCACCCCCGAGGCGCGGGTACTGATGCCTTCCCCCTCCTATACCACGCACACCCTCGGCGAGATCGGCCATGCCCATGCTCCGTCGCTCCATTTCCGTCTCAACCCGGAATCGGGATGGGCGCCGGACCTGGAGGAACTGCGGGCACAGGTACGCAACAACCCCGGCGTCTGCGCCATCATGATCATCAACCCCGACAATCCTACCGGCATGGTCTACCCCAGGGAAACCCTGCAGGCCATCGTCGATATCGCCCGGGAATTCGGCCTCTTCATCATCGCCGACGAGGTGTACACCAAGGTGGTCTACAACGGTCAGACCACCGTGCCGATCAGCGACGTTATCGGCGACGTGCCGGCCATCAGCCTGAAGGGGATTTCCAAGGAGTTCCCCTGGCCCGGCTCCCGCTGCGGCTGGATCGAGGTCTACAACGGCCAGTCCGATGACCAGTTCCGCAAGTACATCAACCTGATCCTCACCGCCAAGATGAACGAGGTCTGCTCCACCACCCTGCCCCAGAGCGTCATTCCGGCCATCATGCAACATCCGGAATACCAGACCTACCTGCGGGAGCGGATCGCCCTGTACGAAACCTCCAGCAACATCACGTACAACTTCTTGAAAGAAGTGCCGGAACTGCTGGTGAACCGCACCAACGGCGCCTTTTACATGGCCGTCGCCTTCAGGGACGGGGTGCTGAACAACCGCCAGAGCCTGCCGATCGCCGACAACGAGGTGCGCAGCCTGGTGGAGTCGCTGGTCAACCAGCCGGGGGTTTCGCCGGACAAGCGCTTTGTGTATTATACCCTGGCCGCCACCGGCATCTGCACCGTGCCGCTCTCCTCCTTCGCCACCAGCCTCCAAGGGTTCCGGGTGACGCTGCTGGAGCGCGACCCGGCGGAAACGGAGCGGATCTACCGGACCCTGGCGGAAAAAATTCGCCAGTATATCGCCTCCTAGGATTACCGGCATGGAATTCAATCATTTCGACAGCCAGGGGCAGGCGATCATGGTGGATGTCAGCGCCAAGCAGCCGACCCTGCGCACCGCCGTTGCCGAGGCCGTGGTGAGCATGTCGCCCCCTCTTGCCGAACGGGTGATTAACAGCGGCAGCGCCAAGGGGGATGTGCTGGGGGTGGCCCGTCTGGCCGGCATTGCGGCGGTCAAGCGGACACCGGAGCTGATTCCCCTGTCCCACCCCCTGGCGGTCCACCATGTGGCGGTCGAATTCCTGCCCGACACCGCTGCCGGCCGTATCGCCATCCGCTGCACGGTGCGGGCCTTCGAGCGGACCGGCGTGGAGATGGAGGCGATGACCGGCGCCTCCGTGGCGGCCCTCACGGTCTACGATATGGTCAAGGGGGCGGACAAGAGCGTAGCGATCGCCGGAATCCGCCTGCTGTTCAAGGAAGGCGGCAAAAGCGGCACCTACCGGCGGGAGGAAGTGCCATGAGGGTAGCCATCCTGACCCTGAGCGACAAAGGTTCCCGGGGAGAGCGGCAGGATGCCAGCGGTCCGGCCCTGGCCGCCTGGTTGACGGAGCAGGGCTGCAGCGTTGTCGCCACCGCCATCCTGCCGGACGAGCAGCGGGAAATCGCCGCCATGCTTGCGGACTGGGCCGACCGGGACCGGGCCGACCTGATCCTGACCACCGGTGGCACCGGCGTCTCCCCCCGCGACATCACCCCGGAAGCCACGGCAGCGGTGGTGGAACGGGTCATCCCCGGCATCGGTGAACTGATGCGCCTGCGCTCCCTGGAGGTAACGAAGACTGCCATGCTTTCCCGGGCCATGGCCGGTATCCGGCGACAGAGCCTGATCATCAACCTCCCCGGCAGTCCCAAGGGGGCGGTGGAGTGCCTGGAAGCGGTCTGGCAGCTCATCCCCCACGCCGTGGAAAAGATTCGCGGCGACCAGCGCGACTGCGCCGGACGGTTCTGACCACCGATGTTCTCCCGTACCCTCCTCATCACCACCCTCCCCGGAGCCCCGTCGCTGCCGTGAGAATCAAACGCCTCGAAATAGCAGGGTTTAAAAGCTTCGCCGACCGGGTGGTGCTGGACTTCCAGCAGGGGGTCACCGGCGTGGTGGGTCCCAACGGCTGCGGCAAGTCCAACATTGTGGATGCTATCCGCTGGTGCATGGGGGAGCAATCGGCCAAGAACCTGCGCGGCAAGGCGATGGAGGACGTCATCTTCGCCGGCAGCGAGTCCCGTAAACCCCTGGGGATGGCCGAAGTTTCCCTGGTCTTCTCCACGGAGGACGGCCGGGCCCCTGCCAAATACCTCGATTTTGCAGAAATTCAGCTTACCCGCCGTCTCTACCGGGACGGCGAAAGCGAATACCTGCTGAACAAGACCCCCTGCCGTCTGCTGGACATCACCGAACTGTTCATGGATACCGGCGTCGGTACCCGCGCCTACTCCATCATCGAACAGGGCAAGATCGGCCAGATTCTCCACTCCCGCCCCGAAGAGCGGCGGCTGCTGATCGAGGAGGCGGCCGGCGTCACCCGCTACAAGGCCCGCAAGCAGCTGGCTCTGAAAAAGATTGAAAGCACCCGCCAGAACCTGCTGCGCTTAAACGACCTGATCGGCGAGATCAGGCGCCAGTTGGGCTCGCTGCAGCGCCAGGCCAAGAAGGCGGAAAAGTTCAAGGAGCACCGGCAGGAACTGCGCGACCTGGAGCTGTGCTCCCTGCTGTACCGCGGCCGCCAGGTGCAGGCCGAGCGGGCCGAGGCGGAACAGGAGTTGGCCCGCCTGAACGAGCGGATGCAGAGCGCCTTTGGCGCCGTGACCCAGGCGGAAAGCCGGATGGAGGAGGATCGACTTTCCATCCTTGAGGCGGAAAAAGCGCTGAACTGCGCCCAGGAGGAGCTGTACCGCTGGCGGAGTGACGGTGCTGCCTGCGAAAACGGTCTGCAGTTCCGCCACAAAGAACTGACGGCACTGGAGGAGCGGCTGCTCCGCCTGGATGAGGAGCTGGCCTCCCTGGCTTTCAGCACGGAAGGCACGGTAGCCCAGCAGACCGACACCGCCGCACGTCTTCAGGAAATCCAGCAACGGCTCGGCGAAGCTGAGATTGAGCTGACCACTGCCCAGGAATCGCTGAAGGAACGGGAGGCCGGCTTTGAAGCAGCACGCGCTGCCGTTGAACAGGGGCGCCGGGAACTCTTCACCGTCATGGCCGAGGCAAACCGCTGCCGCAGCCAGGCCGACGCCCTCAGAAAGCGGCAGGTGGCCCTTGCGGAGCAGCGGGCGCGGTACGAACAGGAACAGGGCGGCCTCAGCGGGCGGCTGGCGGAGCTGACCGCACAGCGTACCACCCTGGAGGCGGCCCGGTCCGGGCTGGAGCAGCGTCGCCGCGACATCGCCGTTGCCATCGAAACCCTTACGGTGCGGGAACAGCAGGTGAAGCAGCAGGTACCTGAGGCGGAGAAACGCTGGCAGCAGTGCCACGACGAGTTGAACCGGACCGTGTCCCGTCTGAAGTCGCTGCAGGAGCTGGAGGCCCAGTTCGAGGGGTACGGCCACGGTGTCCGGACCCTGCTGAAGGATGCACCGCTACGCCAACGCCTGGACGGGATGCTGGCGGATCGCCTGGAGGTACCGGAGGAGCTTGAGGCGGCCCTTGAAGCGGTTCTGGGAGACCGCCTGCAGACGGTCCTCTGCCGCGCACCGGACGATGCCCTGGAAAGCCTGTCCTACCTCCGCGCCAAGGGCGGCCGGGCGCAGCTGGCCCTGCCGTGCGGCGTCGTGCCCGCTCTTCAGCAGGTCGCCGACCCCCGGGCCCTGCCACTGCTGGGTCGGGTCACGGCACCGGATTCGGTACGGGGACTGCTGGCCCGCCTGCTGGCTGAGACCTACCGGGTGGACCGGCTGGAAACCGCTCTTGAGCTGGGGCAGCAGTATCCCCATGCCACCTTTGTCACGACCGACGGCGACCTGGTGACCATGGGCAGCCTGATCAGCGGCGGCTCCGGCGAACCGGTGCAGTCCGGCATCATCCACAAAAAGCGGGAGATCAAGGCGCTGGAGGAGCGAGTCGGTATCCTTGAGGCCGCGCTGGTGGAGCACGACCGGGAACGGCGGGAGTTGCGGGAAGCAGCCCAGGAGATCGCCCAGGAACTGGCAGCTGCCCGGAACGACCTGCACGGCGCGGAACTGGAACTGGCCGGTTTGACCAAGGATCTGCACCAGACGGCCGGCGAACTGGAGCGGACCGGTGATCGACTGAAGCTGAACGCCCTTGACCTGGACAACCTCGCCGAGGAGGCGGAACGGCTCCATGAGGAGCTGGAGACCCTGACCACCACCGGCGGGGAAGCGGACCAGCGCACCCGGCAGCTTGAGGCGCACCTGGCCGAGCAGGGAAGCGGCCTGGAGGAGCAAAATCAGGCGTTGGCACTGGAGCGGGAACGGCTGACGGCCCTGCGGGTCTCCCATGCGACCCTGCGGGAGCAGATCGAATCGCTGCAGCGGGGTACCGCCGCCGTGGCGTCCCGGCTCCAGGAGTTGGAGCAGCGCTTCCGCCAGCGCACCGAGGAACGCTCCGCAGCCCGTGATCAACGGCAGACCCTGCTGCAGGAAATCGAAACCGAAGAGGTCCGGCTCAAGGAGCTCCTGGCACGGCAACTTCAGCTGGAGGAGCGTCTCCGTGCCCTGCGGGAGGCGTACGAGGCCGCCGGCGCCCGGCTGGCGGAGAGCGATGCCGCGGCGCGGACCTGCCGGGCGGAGAGCGAAGCGGTTCGCCAGCAACAGGTGGCGGCGACCCTGCGCTGCTCATCGCTCACCCTGCAGCTTGATAACCTGGACCAGAATCTACAGGAGCGGCACCGGCTCTCCCTGGCCGACCAGGAGGGACACCCCGACGTCAGCACCTTCGACGAAGCCGCGGCCCGGCTCCGCCAGCAGGAGTTGGAGCGGGTTCTGGAGGAGCTGGGGGATGTCAACCTGATGGCCATTGAGGAGTATGCCGGCATGGAGGAACGCCATCGCTTTCTGGCGGAGCAGAAGGCCGACCTCGAAGAGTCGGTGCAGGACCTGCAGCAGGCGATCCAGAAGATCAACAAAACCACCCGCAAGCGCTTTTTCGACACCTTCACCCAGGTCAACGCCCAGTTCAGCGAGATTTTCCCCCGCCTGTTCTGCGGCGGCCGGGCCGAACTGCGCCTCACCGACGAGCAGGACCTGTTGGAGACCGGCATCGACATCATCGTGCAGCCGCCGGGCAAAAAACTGTCAAACGTCATGCTGCTCTCCGGAGGAGAGAAAGCCCTGACTGCCGTGGCACTGATCTTCGCCATCTTCCTGATCAAGCCGACCCCGTTCTGCCTGCTGGACGAGGTGGATGCCCCCCTGGACGACGCCAACATCGGCCGCTTCAACGAAATGGTGCGGGAGATGAGCGCCATTTCCCAGTTCATCATCATCACCCACAACAAAACCACCATGGCCGTGGCCGACACCCTCTACGGCGTCACCATGGAGGAGCCCGGCGCATCGCGGCTCGTCTCGGTCAAACTCCATTAAGGTTGCTCAACAGCACGCGAACGTACATTACCGGTTGTCAATAACCGGCCGGTTCTGCTATTTTTTCTCCGTTTGACCCAACGTTGCGGAGAGCCTGCCATGCCGTTTCGAGCGATTCTGAAGGATCTGGTGGACGCGGTTCCCCATGCCGTCGGCGCCATCCTGGTGGACTGGGAGGGAGAAGCGGTGCAGGAATACTGCCACTGCACCCCCTACGACATCCGCTTCGTCGCCGCTCACCAGGGGGTGGTGCTGGCACGCTTGCGGGACAGCCACCGTCGCAACCTGGGTGGCAGCATCGAGGAGGTCTGCATGTCGTCGGAACATCAGCATCTGCTGATCCGGGTGATTGACCCCGACTACTCGCTGGTAGTGCAACTGCAGCGTCCCGCGTCGCTGGCCTCGGCCCGCTACCATGCTGTCAGGGCCATAGAACGGATTCGAGAGGTACTGTAATGAGTGATGAACAAGGCGGTTTTTTCAAGGGGCTGCTGAAACGGGTCACGGGAGCGCCAGCCCCTGCCGAGCCGCCGGAGCCGGGGACTGCGCCGCCCGCCACGCCGGAAGCGCCGGGCTTCTTCACCCGCCTGAAAAACGGGCTGAAAAAGACCACCGATGGTCTGGTGGGGCGGATCGATGCGCTGGTACTGGGCAAAAAGGAGATTAATGCGGACACCCTGGAGGAGTTGGAGGAAATTCTGATCACCTCCGATATCGGTGTTGCGACCACGGTGGAACTGATCCGGGCCCTTGAGCAACGCCTGTCCCGTCAGGAACTGAAGGACGGCCAGGCCCTGAAGTCGGCCCTGAAGGAGGAACTGCTCAGCCGTCTGCTGGCCTGTCACCAGTCCTTCCGGCCCGAGGGGGCCACTCCCTTCGTGGTGCTGGTAGTGGGGGTGAACGGCGTCGGCAAGACCACCACCATCGGCAAGCTGGCAGCGCGGTACGCCGCAGAAGGGAAACGGGTACTGCTGGCGGCGGGAGACACCTTCCGGGCAGCGGCGGCCGAACAGCTTGTCGTCTGGGGGGAACGGGCCGGCGTCGAGGTGATCCGCCACCAGGAGGGGGCCGATCCCTCGGCGGTGGCCTTCGATGCCTGCAAGGCGGCCGTGGCGCGGAAAACCGACCTGCTGATCATCGACACCGCCGGCCGGTTGCACACCAAGGTGAACCTGATGGAGGAAATGAAGAAAATCCGGCGGGTGATCGAGCGGGAGATTCCCGGTGCACCCCACGAAACCCTGCTGGTGCTGGACGCCGCCACCGGTCAGAACGCCCTCTCCCAGGCCCGTCTGTTCAAGGAGGCGGCCGGCGTCTCCGGCCTGGCCCTGACCAAGCTGGACGGCACTGCCAAAGGCGGTATCATTGTGGCCATTTCCCGCGAATGCGCCCTGCCGGTCCGCTTCATCGGTATCGGCGAATCGGTTGACGACCTGCGGGACTTTGATCCACAGGAGTTTGTCAATGCCCTCTTCCAGGCATAGCCAAGGCTCTCTTTTCAGGGACTTCCCCCAAATGGCTCTTGACTTAGTTCAAGAAAATCAATATATTATTGAACCTTCGCAAGGAGAAGCACCGATGGGAACTGATTTGTTTGAAAAGCTGGAGACGAAAATCGGTGAGCTGGTGGCCCGCCACGGCGCACTGAAAGAAGAAAACCTGCGACTGGCCGAGGAGAACACTCGGCTCATGCAGGAGCGCGAAACGCTCAAGGAGCGCATCGACGCCATCCTGAGCAAGCTCGACGATCTGTAGGCTCCATGAAGACGACCTATCAACTGACCGTGCTGGGACGGGACATTCCGGTCAGGAGCTCGGCACCCGAGGAGCAGGTGCGGGCGGTCGAAACCTTTGTCAACTCCCGTCTTGCCGATATACAAAACCGTATGGCGGTGGCGGATTCCCAGCTGGTGGCGATCCTGGCTCTGTTGAATCTCGCCGAGGCCTACCTGGAGCAGCAGGCAGCTCCCCGGACGGACACAGCCGCTCTCGACGCCCGGATACACCGTCTGCTGGAGCGCCTTGAAACAGCGCTGGAAACCCCCGGTCTCTTCAGGGAGACTTGATATATATACCAACGCGTAACCGGTTGTACCTTTGTTCAGTTTCCGCAGGCTTCCTGCGTACTGATACCCGCACTGGCCTATATATCCTCGCCGTGAAAGGAACGGTTGACGCCCCGCGCGACGCTGCGCGGTTCACGTCCCTCCGCACCCCTTTCGCCCCTGCCTGAAGGAACCGACCCCGCGTCTGCCGGGACTATTTCTCGTTGTTTTTTGAGGGGCGCCATGCCCAAAACCAGCCTGAGGCGTACCTTGCTGCGCTGCCGCGGCGAGATGGAACCGGGTGCCTGGCGACAGGCGAGCCGCAGTGCTCAGGAGCGGCTGCTGAACCTTGATCTGTTCGCCCAGGCCGGCTGCATCGCCCTGTATGCGCCGATCCGCAACGAGATCGACACCGCGTTGCTGCACGCGGAGGCGCTACGTAACGGCAAGCGGGTTTTCTACCCCCGCATCTGCGGTGAGGAGATGCTCTTTGCGGAGGTAACGGACCGCACTCCTCTGGAGCCGGGAGCGTTCGGCATCCCCGAACCCTGCGCCGTCGGCAGGGGATATCCGGCCGATATCGCGGACCTGCTGGTGATACCAGGGGTTGCCTTCGATCATGTCGGTCACCGGATCGGTTTCGGCAAGGGATACTACGACCGGTGTCTCGCCCGCCTGTCCAGGCCGGTGGCACTGGTGGGCCTGTGTCACGATTTTCAGCTGCTGGAGCGGCTGCCCGCCGAAGGCCACGATATCAGGATGCAGTATGTTGTGACGGACCAGCGGCTTATCGACAGCAGGAACCGGCCCTCCGAGCGGCCGGATGATCATATAGGAGGAGGACAGAAAACATGATGACCAGTATTATCATGGCGTTGATAATCGTCGCTGTCGCGGGGGTGGCCTATGTTGCCGGCAACCGCTTCGGCCGGAAGAGTACGGAGGGGATTGTCGGCCAGGCGGAGGAGCTGGCGGCAAAAATGCTGGAAGATGCCCGCCGCGAAGCCGACACCATCGCCAAGGAGGCGGAGCTGCAGGCAAAGGATGCCGCGCTGGCCGCCAAGGAGCAGGCAGAAAACGAACTGAAGGAGAAAAAACGGGAGATCCAGTCTCAGGAACGGCGTCTGCAGCAGAAGGAAGAGCACCTGGACAAGAAGGCGGTACTGGTTGACCAGAAGGAAATGGACCTGCTCAAGAAGGAGCAGGGCGTCGTCACCCGTGAGCAGGGGATTGTCACCCGGGAAGAGGAGTTGTCCCGCTCCCTGGACGAGCAGAAGGCCCGCCTGGAACAAATCTCCGGCATGTCGGCGGATGACGCGAAGGCCACCTTGATGGCGGCCATGGAAAGCGAAGCCCGCCACGACGCCGCCAAACGGGTCCGCCAGATCGAGGAAGAGGCCCGCGAAACCGCCGACAAGAAGTCAAAAGAAATCATCGCCTCGGCCATTCAGCGCTATGCCGGGGAATATGTTTCGGAAAAATGCGTTTCGGTCGTGCCGCTCCCCTCGGACGAGATGAAGGGCCGGATCATCGGCCGCGAGGGGCGCAACATCCGCGCCCTGGAGGCAGCCACCGGCATCGACCTGATCATCGACGACACCCCGGAGGCGGTGATCCTCTCCGGCTTCAACCCGGTACGCCGTGAGGTGGCCCGGCTTTCCCTGGAAAAACTGCTCTCCGACGGCCGGATCCATCCGGGCCGCATCGAGGAAGTGGTGGCCAAATCCGAAGAAGAAGTTGAAAAAGCGATCAAGGAGGCCGGTGAGCAGGCGGCCTTCGACCTGGGGGTCCACGGCATCCACCCTGAAGTGCTCAAGCTGGTGGGGCGGCTCAAGTACCGCACCTCCTACACCCAGAACGTCTACCAGCACTCTCTGGAAGTGGCCTTTCTCTGCGGCATCATGGCCGCCGAACTGGGGATCAACGTCAAGCAGGCCAAGCGGGCCGGCCTGCTGCACGACCTGGGCAAGGCGGTTGACCACGAAGTGGAGGGCTCCCATGCCGTCATCGGCGCCGACCTGGCCCGTAAATACGGCGAGTCCCCCAAGATCGTCCACGCCATTGCCGCACACCACGAAGACGAAAAGCCGTCCACCATCCTGGCGGTGCTGGTGCAGGCGGCCGATGCCCTCTCCGGCGCCCGTCCCGGCGCCCGTCGCGAGATGATGGAGAGCTACGTGAAACGCCTGGAAGATCTGGAGCGGATCGCCACCTCCTTCGACGGCGTCCAAAGCTCCTTTGCCATCCAGGCGGGCCGGGAGATCCGGGTCATGGTCTCCAGCGAGAAGGTCTCCGACGACCACGCCACCCTGCTGGCCCGGGACATCGCCAAGAAAATTGAAAGCGAAATGACCTACCCCGGCATGATCAAGGTGAACGTGATCCGGGAAACCCGCGCCACCGAGTACGCCCGCTAGACAACTGCCGGCCTGCTAGCACGTCGTTGGTATCCGGCTTTTTCCGCGTGCCGGGATTTTCAGACTTTTGCCGTAACGTTTAAGGTGCTTGCATGTCCGTCCGTATTCTCTTCATAGGCGATATCGTCGGCAGCCCCGGCCGCAGCGCCATCAGCCGGGAACTGCACCGGCTGGTGGACCGCCACGCCGTTGATCTGGTGATCGCCAACGGCGAAAATGCCGCCGGCGGCTTCGGCATCACCCCGGACACGGCGGAGGAGCTGTTCCGCCAGGGGATTTGTCTGCTGACCAGCGGTAACCATATCTGGGACAAGAAAGACACCAGTGGCTTCCTGGACCGGGAAGAACGGATCATCCGCCCCCTTAACTACCCCCCCGGCACGCCGGGACGGGGGGCCGCCCTGGTGGAAACCCCCGGCGGCATCACGGTGGGGGTACTGAACCTGGAGGGGCGGGTTTACATGAAAAATCTGGACTGCCCCTTCCGGACCGCCGATGCGGAACTGGCACGGCTGAAAAAGATAACCCCCATCGTGCTGGTGGATATCCATGCCGAGGCCACTTCGGAAAAGAGCGCCCTGGGCTGGTACCTGGACGGCCGGGTCTCGGCGGTGGTGGGAACCCACACCCATGTCCAGACCGCCGACGAGCGGATTCTCCCCGGCGGCACCGCCTACCTGACCGACGTGGGGATGACCGGTTCCTTCGATTCGGTGATCGGTATCGACAAACATCAGGCGATCCAGCGGTTTCTGACCCAACAGCCGGTCAAGTTCGACGTCCCCAAGAAAGACCTGCGGATCAACGCCGTGGTGATCGGGGTGGAAACTGCCACCGGCAAAGCGGTCAGTATTGAACGGATCAATGTCCCCGTAGGATAGAAGGAGCTTGCAATGAGTATGACCGTTGCCGAACAGATGGCCGTGATCAAGCGCGGCTGTGTTGAACTGCTGATTGAAAAGGAACTTGAAGACAAGCTCGCCACCGGCCGGCCGCTGGTCATCAAGGCAGGTTTTGATCCAACCGCCCCGGACCTGCACCTGGGGCACACCGTGCTGATCCAGAAACTGCGTCAGTTCCAGCAGCTGGGCCATGACCTGCACTTCCTGATCGGCGACTTCACCGGCATGATCGGTGACCCGACGGGCAAGTCCGAAACCCGCAAGGTACTGACCCGGGAGGATGTGCTGAGAAACGCCGAGACCTACAAGGAGCAGGTCTTCAAGATCCTCGACCCGGAGAAAACCAAGGTGGTGTTCAACTCCTCCTGGCTGAACGACCTGGGCTGCGGCGGCATGATCGCCCTGGCCTCCAAATACACCGTGGCCCGCATGCTGGAGCGGGACGACTTCCACAAGCGCTACACCGGCCAGCAGCCGATCGCCATCCACGAATTCCTCTACCCCCTGATCCAGGGGTACGACTCGGTGGCCCTGAAGGCCGACGTGGAGTTGGGTGGCACCGACCAGAAGTTCAACCTGCTGATGGGCCGCGAGCTGCAGCGGGAATGGGGCCAGTCTCCCCAATGCGTCCTGACCATGCCGCTGCTGGAGGGTCTGGACGGGGTCAACAAGATGTCTAAATCCCTGGGCAACTACATCGGCATCAGCGAAGCGCCGGACGATATTTTCGGCAAGGTGATGTCCATCTCCGATACGCTGATGATCCGCTACTACGAACTACTCTCCGACATGAGCGTGGCCGAGTTTGAAAAGCTGAAAAGCGGCATGGCCGATGGCTCGGTGCATCCGATGGCCGCCAAGAAGGCCCTGGGGCGGGAGCTGGTGGACCGCTTCCACGGTGCGGGCCAGGGACAGCTGGCTGAGGAAAACTTTGTCAAACGGTTCAAGGAGAACGAGATCCCCGACGAGATGCCCCAGGTCAGCTACAGCGCTGCCGACTGTCCGTTGCTGCTGGCCAAAGCCCTCACCGAAGCCGGGCTGACCAAGTCAAACGGCGAAGCACGCCGCTCCATCGATCAGGGGGGGGTCAAGCTGAACGGCGAAAAGGTCTCCAACGTCAACCTGGAACTGAACGCAGCCGGCGAGTACATCGTCCAGATCGGCAAACGCCGCTTTGTGCGGATCGTGATCACCTGATACCACCGTGTGCACGGCACCATGCAGAAGGGACTGCTCAGGCAGTCCCTTTTTTCATACACCTCATCCGAACCGAACAGCCATGAAAATGGCCTGCCGTGTAAAAACGGCAGCGGTGCCATGGGGAGCGCCGCTTATCTACCCCCGGCCCGGCTGCAGCTCATGGATGCCCGCGTGTCATTGGAGAAGACGAGTTTGATTTCCACGGCGCCGTTGCTTTTGGGGGCATAGGAGCCCGTAGCATCCTTCAGGGGGCCCCCCTTGAAAATAATCGACCCGGCAGCGGCTCGTTCGTAGCTCCCCTCGGCCTTGCCCACGGCGTAGCGTGTCGCGGATTGTATAATAATGTCGGTGTAGGTGTAATTCAGCTGTCCGGCATCAAAGGTATAACAGGCGTACCTGCCCGGGGGAAGTGCGCCGGCTTGTGCCGGTGCCGTCTCCTCCTGTTTCCCGCTCACCGCACTGCCGGCAGCACGCGGCCGCAAACGGTTCAGCTTGACCCACTCATCCCAGTTCGGGCCATAGCCGTCATATGAAACCAGGCAGGTGTCCAACGTATCGGGCCCCTGCCGGACGCTGCCGGGGTACCATTTCCCTCCTGACAGAATCTCAACCGGACTACCGGCACTGCAGAGTCCACGCTCACCGGCAGTTGCCGTGGCGGACGTCTTCTGCTGTGGCGGCAGTTGATACTGTTCCGACCAGAGTGGAGCAGCCTGCAGTGAGGGTGCTGAAACCAGAGCATACAGACATACCGTTGCGATCACCGTGCGATACATGACAGGTCTCCCGTTGGACAGCCTAAAGTAAAGTGCATGCTGCGAGAAATTACGCGCTGCATGAGCCCATAAGTGTAGCACACGCTGCCTGCCTGTCCAGTGTGCCATTTTGCTCGAAAATCTCCGCTGCCTTTGGTAGGCTGTGCCGTATCCGATGCTGCACTGAGGGGACTGATGCAACAACGAATCGTAGGAGCAGACACCGTCAGAATGCTGGAACTGGGGCATCCCTGGGTAATCGCCGACCACTTCACCAAACGCTGGCCCAAAGGCACTGCCGGCGACCTGGTACAGTTGGTCGACGAGCGCGGCAAAGCGCTGGCTACCGCGTTGCTGGACCCGGCGGACCGGGTGGTGGCGCGGGTGCTCTCCCGGAAGCCGGTGCAGCTTGACCGGCGCTGGCTGCTGGAGAGATTCCGGCATGCATTAATCCTACGGGAGCAGTACCTCGACCTGCTCGACACCGACGCCTACCGTCTGGTGAACGGCGAAGGGGACGGCCTCCCCGGCCTCACTGTGGACCGCTACGGCGACTACCTGATGGTGCAACTCTACTGCGAAGGCTGGCGACCGCATCTGAAGCTGCTGACCGCTGTATTGCAGGAGTTGTTGAATCCCAACGGTATTTACGAAAAGGCCCGTCCCCAGAATACCCGCGAACTGGAAGCGGTCAGCGATTCGAAATGCTATGGCAGGCTGCTGGCCGGCACCGCCGCGCCACGCCGCCTGGAGGTGCAGGAAAACGGCCTGACCTTTCTGGTTTCAATGGAAGAAGGGCTGAACACCGGTCTGTTTCTGGACCAACGGGAGAACCGCCGGGCACTGCTGCCCCGCATGGCGGGCAAACGGTTCCTGAACCTGTTTGCCTACACCGGCGCTTTTTCCGTGGCAGCCGCCGCAGCCGGAGCAGCCCAGGTGACCTCGGTGGATGTCTCGTCAGGCTATACCGACTGGAACCGAGCAAATTTCGAGGCCAACCGGCTCAACATCAAAAAGCACCGGTTCCTGGTGGGGGACTGCCTGGCCAAACTGGCGGAGTTGGCAGCGGCACGCGAACAGTTCGACGTCGTCCTGATGGACCCCCCTTCCTTTTCCACCACCGGTAAAGGGCGTTTCACCACCCGGGGCGGCACCAGCGATCTGGTGGCCGCCAGCCTGCCGCTTCTGCCGGAGGGGGGGCTGCTGATCTGCTCTTCCAACCACCAGAAGACCGATCTGGCCGACTACCTGAAGGAACTGCGCCGGGGAGCCCTGCAGGCAGGCTGTGACCTGCGGGTGATCGAACAGCGGGGCCAGCCGGCCGACTTCCCCTTTCCGGCCACCTTTCCGGAGGGGCGGTATCTGAAATACGTGCTCTGTGTAAAAACGGAATAGGGAGGGACGATATGGGATTCCTGTTCAACTGGCTGATCTCCGGTCTGGCCATTGTGATTGCCGCCTACCTGCTGCCCGGCATCCGGCTGAGCGGTTTCTTCGCGGCCCTGGTGACCGCCCTGGTGCTGGGGCTGATCAATGCCGTCATCAAGCCGGTGCTGCTGCTGCTGACCCTGCCGATCAACCTGCTGACCCTGGGGCTGTTCACCCTGGTGATCAACGCCTTGCTGGTCCTGCTGACCAGTAAAATCGTTCCCGGCTTCCAGGTGGACGGTTTCTGGTGGGCTCTTGCCTTCAGCGTGGTGCTGACCCTGGTCAACTTCGGGCTCAGCATCTTTAAGTCATAATGGTTGAGATCAACGAAGCCGATATTCAGGTCGAGTTCTACCGCGGTTCCGGCCCCGGCGGCCAGCACCGCAACACCACCGATTCGGCGGTACGGATCAGACACCTGCCCACCGGCATCGTGGTCCATGCTTCGGAAAGCAGGTCCCAGGCCCGCAACCGCGACGTGGCTCTGGAGCGGCTGCAGGCGGCCCTGGAACGGCGCAGCCGGGTGGTAAAGAAGCGAATTGCCACGAGGGTGTCGAAGGCCCAGAAGGAAAAGCGGCTGGCGGAAAAGCGGATGACGGCGGTGCGTAAGCGGCTGCGCCGGCCGGAGGAGTAACATACAAAAGGGCCCCGCTGTCGATGACAACGGGGCCCGTGCGTTGCTGCTCTCCGGAACCGGTTCTAGCGAACCTGCTGTACCTCAACGATCTCCGGAATCTGCTCCTTGATCGCCTTTTCAATCCCCATCTTGAGGGTCATGGTGGACATGGGGCAGGAACCGCAGGCACCCTGCAGCTTTACCTTGACGATGTTATCGGCCGTCACCTCCACCAGTTCAACATCACCGCCGTCACGCTGCAGCATGGGGCGGACCTGATCCAGCACTGCCTGTACCTTTTCAAGCATGGTACGTCTCCTTTGTGATACTCGGCGTTGTACACAACGCCGGATAAAGTGAACTTCCTTCTTTTCGTATAGCGTTTTTCAGCACAAAATGCACGGAGAAATCAGTTCGACAGCTCTTCCCACTGCTGGTACAACTGCTCAAGACGGGCCTGCAGGCTGCTGTGCCGCTCACCGGCCGCCAGCCCCCGTTCGGGATCGTCAAAGAAACCGGGACTGTTCATCTCCGCCTCAAGCGTACCGATCTCCTGCTCGACGCCGGCGATCTCCTGTTCAATGGCCTGCTGCTGCTTCTCCCGGGCCTGTTCTTCCCGCTTGCGCCGTTTCTGCTCCTCCCGGTCCCTGCTGCGCTCTTCCTTGTTCTGGGACGGCAGGGCCGCCGGAGCGGACTCCGTTTTCTGCCGTACAGGTTCGTTGGTTACCGGTCCGGCAGCACCGGAATTCCGTGCCACACCTCCGGCGGCTGCGCCCTCTTTTTTCTCCAGATAGTACTCGTAATCGCCGTAATAACTGGTCAGTCCGCCGCTGTCCACCTCTACGATGCGGGTGGCCAGGCCGTTAACGAAGTAGCGGTCATGGGAGACGAAAATCACGGTCCCCTCGAACCGCTTCAGGGCGTCCAGCAGCACCTCCTTGCTGAACAGGTCCAGGTGGTTGGTCGGTTCGTCCATGAGCAGCAGGTTGGAGGGACGCAGCAGCATCTTGGCCAGGGCCAGCCGGTTCCGCTCGCCGCCGGACAGCACCCCCACCTTTTTGTGGATATCGTCGCCGGAAAAGAGAAACGCCCCCAGGATGTCACGCAGCTTCGGCACCATCTCAAAGGGGCAGTCGCTGTACAGCTCGTCATAGGCGGTGCGGGAGGGGTCCAGCACATTGGCCTGGTCCTGGGCAAAGTAGTCGGCCGACACGTTGTGCCCCACGGTCAGGCTTCCCCCCTGGTACTCGCCGCCGGCCAGCACCGCCATCAGGGTTGATTTGCCGGCGCCGTTGTGCCCCACCAGGGCGATCCGCTCCCCCTTTTCCACGGTCAGGTCGATCCGGTCCAGCACCACCTTGGCGCCGTAGGCCCGGGTCAGCTTGTGCAGCTCCAGCACGATCCGGCCGCTCTTGGGGGCGTCGGGAAACTGGAAGCGGATCTTCTTGCGTTCCGGCGGCAGGTCGATCCGCTCGATCTTCTCCAGCTGCTTGATACGGGACTGCACCAGGGAGGCCTTGTTGGCCTGATAGCGGAAACGGCGGATGAAATC
Source organism: Trichlorobacter ammonificans (assembly GCF_933509905.1). GTDB lineage: Bacteria > Desulfobacterota > Desulfuromonadia > Geobacterales > Pseudopelobacteraceae > Trichlorobacter > Trichlorobacter ammonificans. Next base: position 3,040,785 of record NZ_OW150024.1, read on the forward strand.
CTCGGTCTTCTGGATCTCCTCGTCCTGCAGCCGCTTGGCCTCCCGCAGGGCCGAAACCCGCTCCTCCCGCTGCACCAGGTAGGTGGAGTAGGAACAGTGGTAGTCGGTGATGGTGTGGTTCCAGACCTCGGCGATCCGGCTGCAGACCTGGTCCATGAAAAACCGGTCGTGGGACACCAGGATCACGGAGCCGGGGTAGGAGCAGAGGTACTGCTCCAGCCAGTTGCGGGCCTCGATATCCAGGTGGTTGGTTGGTTCGTCCAAAAGCAGCACGTCCGGTTTTTGCAGCAGTAGCCGCGCCAGTGCGATGCGCATCTGCCAGCCGCCGGAGAACTCGCCGCAATCGCGGTGCCAGTCGGACTGCGCAAACCCCAGCCCCTTCAGCACCGTGCCGATCTCCGCCTCCATGGTGTAGCCGCCGCGGTGACGGAACTGCTCCTGCAACTCGCCATAGGTGTGCAGCAGACTGTCATGCTCTGCGCTGTCGTGGGGCAGCCGCTCCAGCTCCTGGCCCAGGCGGTGCAACTCCTCCTCCAGGGCCAGAAGGTCGGCCAGGGCGGAGCGGACTTCGTGAAACAGCATCCGGCCGCTGGTGACGATGCCGTCCTGGGGCAGGTAGGCGGCCTTTGCCCCTTTAGCCAGCTGAATCTCGCCACTGCTGGATTCTTCCAGCCCGGCAATGATCTTCATCAGGGTGGATTTTCCGGCGCCGTTCTCGCCGATCAGCGCCACCCGCTCCCCCTTGCGGAGATGCCAGGAAATGTCGGCAAACAGCACACGACCGGCGAAGTCTTTGGAAAGAGTGATCAGTTGCAGCATGGATTCAGACAGACTCGGGATGGGCGGTGTCGCTGACGATCCGGCCGTCGCGGAAGGTGATCCGCCGGGAGGCGTACTCCGCCACCTCCGGCTCGTGGGTGATCATGACAATGGTGATCCCCTGGCGGTTCAGCTCGGTGAACAGTTCCATGATCTCGATGGTGGTTGCGGTATCCAGGTTGCCGGTGGGTTCGTCGGCCAGGATCACCGCCGGTTCGTTGACCAGGGCCCGGGCAATGGCCACCCGCTGCTGCTGGCCGCCGGAGAGCTGGGCGCTGGTGTGGTTGACCCGCTCCGCCAGCCCGACCCGTTCCAGGGCGGTCCGGGCACGGCGGTGACGTTCCTCCGTCGGTACCCCGGCGTAGACCAGGGGGAGCTCCACATTCTCCAGGGCCGTGGTACGGGGTAGCAGGTTGAACCCCTGGAACACGAACCCCAGCTTCTTGTTGCGCACCTCGGCCAGCTGGTCCGGCGTCATGCCGGCGGTGTCGATGCCGTCCAACCAGTAGGTGCCGCTGGTGGGGCGGTCAAGGCAGCCCAGGGTGTTCATGCAGGTGGACTTGCCGCTGCCGGAAGCCCCCATGATGGCCACGAACTCCCCTTCGGCGATGGCGAAGGAGATGTCGCGCAGCGCCTCCACCTGGTGGTCCCCTTCGCCGAACACCCGGCGGATATGTTCCAGTTTGATGACGTCAGGCATGGTCAATGGTGGTACGGCTCGTTGTTCAGGATGGTACAGGCCCGGTAGATCTGCTCCAGCAGAAAGGGACGCACCATCTGGTGGGTCAGGGTCATGGCCGACAGGGAAAGCACGGTGGCGGCCCGCTTGCGCACCTGGTCGCTGAAGCCGTAGGCCCCGCCGACGGCAAAGACCAGCTCCGGGGTGCCGCGGTCGCGGTGACGGCCGATAAACGCGGCGAAAGCGACCGAATCCATCTGCTCTCCCCGCTCGTCCAGCACCACCAGCGTCGCCTGGGGCGAGACCTGCTTCAGCAGCCGCTCCCCCTCCCGGCGCCGTCCTTCTTCGGCATCGGCATCCTTTTCGTCCTTCACCTCATCGATGGCAAACGGCAGGTAGCGGCCGACCCGTCCGGCGTACTCCCGTATTCCCTCGCGAATCCAGGAATCGCGGCTCTTGCCCAGCCAGATGACACGGCACTTCACGGCAGCATCCGGTCAGAAGGCGAAAGATGCCTTGTTGGCTGCGTCCGTGGCTGCAAGGGCGGCGGGCAGCTCGACCACGGCAGCCTGACTCCAGAGGCCGTCCAGGTCATACCGGCGACGCTGCTCCTCGTGGAAGATATGCACCAGCACATCGCTGTAATCCATCACGATCCACTTCCCTTCGGTCTCGCCCTCGATTTCCTGGACCTTGCCGAACTTCTTCAGTTCGCGCCGGATATGGTCGCAGATGGCCTGATTCTGTTTGTCGGACTGGCCGGAGATGATCACCAGGAAGTCGGCGATGGTACTGATACCGGTGATATCAAGCACCTTGAGGTCGTACCCCTTCTTGTCGGCGGCCAGTTCGGCACAGCGCAGGGCCCGCTCGACACCGCTCAGGCTCGGTTTTTCTACGGTTGCTTCACTCATGATCGATACAATCCCTTCTGGGCGATATAGTTCTCTACACCCGGCGGCACTAGGTAGCGGATCGAGCGTCCCGCTGCCAGCAGTTCCCGCAGGCGGCTTGACGAAATGTCCAGCTGCGTGCCCGCCACGAAACGGATGACGGTGCCGCAGCTATGACGCAACTGGTCGGCTGACTCCCGGCTGAACCGGCCGCGCACCGCCTCCGGCAGCTGCTGCAGCGGATCGGCGATCTCCCGGCCGGGGCGGCCGATCACCACCAGGGAGGCCAGCTCGAAAATCTCGGCGTACCGGTGCCAGAGTCCCAGCTCCAGGAACGAATCGCCGCCGATGATGAAATGCAGCTCGTTACCGGGCTGCTCCTCCCGGAGTGCGGCCAGGGTCTCCACGGTGTAGGATTTCCCCCCCCGCCGGGCTTCGATGTCGCTGATCCCGAACAACGGGTTGCCGGCAATGGCCAGCTGCACCATCTCCCGGCGCTGCCGGAAGGGGATATCCCCGGCCAGCGGTTTGTGGGGCGGGTCGGCAGCCGGAATAAACAGCACCTGATCCAGCCCGGCCCCTTCGCGGGCCTCTTCGGCGATCCGCAGGTGCGCCAGATGAACCGGATTGAAGGTGCCGCCCAGCAGGCCGAGCTTCATGGTGGCTCCTACAAGAACTCCGACAGTTTTTCCCGCTCGTCCACCAGGTAGAACTCCAGGGTTTGGCGCAGGGCGTCGTCAATGGTGGTGACCGGCTCCCACCCCAGGCACTCCTTGGCCTTTTTCACCGACGGCACCCGGGTGAGCATATCCTGGTACCCCTTGCCGTAGAAGCTGTCGGAGGAGGTCTCCACGATGCGGCACTTGTCGGCTTTTTCCTTGTAGAGCGGGAAGGTGGCCACCATGGCCCGCAGCTTTTCCGCCAGCTCCTTCACCGACAGATCGTTCTTCGGGTTGCCGATGTTGAAGATCTTGCCGTCGGCGCAGCCGTCCTTATTCTCGATGATCTTCATCAGCGCATCGATGCCGTCCTCGATGAAGGTGAAAGAGCGGCGCTGGTTGCCGCCGTCCACCAGCAGGATCGGCTCTTCCGCCAGGATGTTGTATAGGAACTGGGTCAGCACCCGGGAACTGCCTTCCTTGGCGGTGTGGATGCTGTCCAGCTTGGGACCGATCCAGTTGAAGGGGCGGAACAGGGTGAACTTCAGTCCCTCGTGGTTGCCGTAGGCGTAGATCACCCGGTCCAGCATCTGCTTGGCGCAGGAGTAAATCCAGCGTTCCTTGGCGATGGGGCCCAGCACCAGCGGCGAGTTTTCCTCGTCGAACTCGGCGTCCGGGCTCATGCCGTACACCTCCGAGGTGGAGGGGAAGATGACCCGCTTCTTGTGCTTGACGCACTGGCGGATGATCTTGAGGTTTTCCTCGAAATCCAGCTCAAAGACCCGCAGCGGGTCCTTCACGTAGGTAACCGGCGTGGCAATGGCCACCAGGGGAAGCACCACGTCGCACTTCTTGATGTGGTACTCGATCCATTCCTTGTTGATGGTGATGTCCCCCTCCAGGAAATGGAACCGTTCGTGCCCCAGGGAGCGCTCCAGCTTGTCGCAGGCCATGTCCAGACCGAAGACCTCCCAGTCGGTGGTGGTCAGAATCCGATGGGTAAGGGCATTGCCGATAAAGCCGTTGACGCCGAGTATCAGTACTTTCATTGCCTGCTCCTGTTGGTTATGAGAATCGATCCGATGGGGAAAACACCTGTTCCGCCGCAGCCGTTTCCGGGCCGTCCCCCCGCTGCAACCGACGGATTTCCAGCAGTCCGTCGCCGGTCCCCACCAGCAGCGGCGAGTGCGACACGATCAGGCCCGGCTCCGCCTGCCCTTCCACCGGCCAGGCGGACCAGATGACGATCGTGTCGCCGTTCAGTTCGGTAAAGGCGCCGGGGTACGGATGGGTCACCCCCCGGATCAGGTTGTAAATCTGCAGGGCGCTCCGGCGCCAGTCGATCCGGCCGTCGGCCGGTTTGCGCCCCCCGAAGTAGCTGCCGGCCGCCAGGTCCATCGGGATACGTGCCGCCGTACCGGCCGCCAGTCGGGGCCAGGCGCGGCGCAGCACCGTAACGGCGGCTTCGGTCACCTTGCCGAAGACCTCAAAGGCCGTATCGGTGAACGCAATGGCAACCGTCTCCTGATCCACGATATCGCCGGCGTCCGGCTTGGCCACCATATAGTGCAGGGTGGCCCCGGTTTCGGTCTCGCCGTTGATCACGGCCCAGTTGACCGGTACCCGGCCGCGGTACTTGGGCAACCAGGACCCGTGCAGGTTCAGCGCCCCCCTGGCCGGAATCTCCAGCACCTCCGGCACGATCATGTTCCGGTAGTAGAAGGAAAAGAGGAAATCCGGTCCAATATTCCGCAGCCGTTCGATGTTCTCCGGCTCATTGATGGAGCTGGTCAGGTACGGAATACCGTGCTGTTCGGCCAGCTCGCGCACCGGGCTGAACCAGATCTGCTCCGTGGCGGCGTCCTCGTGGGTGAAGATCAGGCTGATCTGCGCCCCTTGCCGCAGCAACTCTTCGATGCAGCGGTAGCCGACATTATGGTAGGCACAGACAACCAGTTTCATGGTTCCTCGAATCCGTAGGTTTTCCGCACCACATACCGCGGCCGTTTCCGTACCTCCTGATAGATCCGCCCCACGTACTCACCCACGATACCGATACCGAAGATGATGATACCGATGAAAAAGAAGAGGATAGCAAACAGGGTGAACACCCCCTCCACCTCGGCACCGATCATGAAGCGCCGCACGAACAGCAGCACGGCAAAGGCCACCGCCAGGAAGGAGGTGATGATCCCCAGCAGGGCGAACAGTTGCAGCGGCACCAGGGAGAAGCCGGTCATCAGGTCGAAGTTGAGCCGGATCAGGCGGTAGAAGGAGTACTTGCTCTCCCCCAGGGTCCGTTCCTCGTGCCCCACCATGATCTCGGTCGGATTGGAGGAAAAGGTCTGGGCCAGGGCCGGAATAAAGGTGGTGGACTCGCCGCACTGATTGATATTGTCAATAATGTTGCGATGATAGGCTCGCAGCATGCAGCCGTAGTCACTCATCTGCATGCCGGTCATTTTGTTGGTGGTGATGTTGACAATCCGCGACGCCACCCGCCTGAACAGCGGGTCCTGGCGCTTTTTCCGAATAGTACCCACCACGTCGTGGCCTTTTTCAATCTCCGCGATCATACGCGGAATCTCCTCCGGCGGATTCTGCAGATCGGCGTCCAGGGTAATCACGATCTCCCCGCTGGAGCGCTCGAAGGCCGCCAGAATGGCCATATGCTGGCCGAAATTGCCGTTGAATTCCACCACCTTGACGCCGGGATACTGCGCCACATAGCTCCGGAGAATCTCCAGAGAACGATCACGGGAGCCGTCATTGGTAAAGATGATCTCGAAAGGTTTTTGCAGGCCGGCGGCTACGGGATAGAGCCGCTCCATCAGCGGCTGGAGCGTCTTCTCCTCGTTGTAGACCGGTATGATAATGCTGACATAGGGTCTGGTCATGGGGCCTGCTTCTCCTTTGCCAGTAGGGTCATCACCTCGCTGCCCCAGAGGTCCGTCTGCCAGCGGCGCACGCCCGGCAGGGCGGCAAGCTGTGCCGGATTGTCGGGCTGCTGTTCAGCGATCCGTTCCAGTAGCCAGTTGGGAGCGATCAGGCCGGGGGACAGGCCGATTGATCCGCTGAAGTGCTCTCGCCACTGTTTCAACCCGGTGAGCCGGGCCTTGACGCCGGGATTGGCCTCGCCGCGGGTACGGGGGTACCGGGGCAGCTCATTGTCAGGCAACGCCTTGGCATGCTGGACAGCAGCCAGCAGCCGCTCACCGTGGCGACTCTTCAGTTTCGGCGTCAGCCCCGCTATGCCGTCCATTTCCGGAAGCGTATCCGGCTGACGCTCCGCAAGCTGCAGCAGTGCCTCCGACGGCAGCACCTTGAACGGCGGACGGTCCAACTCCCGGGCCAACCCGTCCCGCAGCTGGAGCAGTTCTTCCAAAACAGCAAGGTTACGGGGCTTGAGCTTGCCCGCCCCCTTGAACTGCAGGAACAAAGGCCCCTCCCCTTTTTCGGCCATCCGGTTTGCCGCCACCAGGGCACATTCCTCCGCTACCCAGGCAGTGCGGCCGCACTCGTCGAGCCGACCGCGCAGCAGATCGGCCAGCCTGAGCAGGTGTGCCGTATCGTTGGCGGCATAGGCCGCCATCTCCGGCGTCAGAGGACGTTTGCTCCAGTCGGCCTTTTGGTACTTCTTGTCAAGCTCAACACCGAAATGGTTCCGCAGCAGCGCGGCAAGCCCAAACTCCGGTTTTCCCAGAAACTGGGCGGCAATCATGGTGTCGAACATACGGGCCACGGTGATACCGAAGTCGCGATGCAGCGAACGGATATCGTAATCGCCGCCGTGAAACACGGTCAGTACCGCCGGGTCTGCCAGTAACGCCGCCAATGGCGCCAGATCGTCAACCTGCAACGGGTCGATCAGCCAGGTGGCCTCCCGACTGGAAAGCTGCAGCAGGCAGACCTTTTCGCGGTAGTGGTGCAGTGAATCGGCTTCCAGGTCAAGGGCCAGTTCCGGTGCTCCGCGCAAACTGTCGCAAACCTGCGCCAGCAGCGAGGTGCTTTCAATCAACGTATAGGCCATTACCGTTAAAGCTCCTTCACGATACTATAGGCGGTGGTGCGCTGGGCGGGGCGGAACCCGGCCCCGGTAATCAGCTCGACCATCTCGTCCTGGCTCATGCGGAAGCGGCAGCCGGCAGCGGCCACGACGTTTTCCTCCAGCATGGTGCCGCCGAGATCGTTGGCTCCGAAAAACAGGGCGACCTGGGCCAGCTTGGCCCCCTGGGTAACCCAGCTTGCCTGGATATTGGGGATGTTGTCCAGCACGATCCGCGACAGCGCCAGCACCTTGAGGTACTCAACCCCGGTGGCGGTTTCCCCTCCCAGCTCGGTGTTACCCGGCTGGTAGGTCCAGGGGATGAAGGCGCTGAACGAACCGCCCTCTGCCTGCAGTTCCCGGACCCGGAACAGATGTTCCACGATCTGTTCCGGTGTTTCCCTGCTGCCGAACATCATGGTGGCGGTGGTGAGCATCCCTAAGGAGGCTGCGGTCAGCATCACTTCCCGCCACTGCTGCCAGCCGATCTTTTTCGGCGATATGGCCTGACGCACCTCATCCACCAGGATTTCAGCGCCGCCGCCCGGCACGGAATCAAGCCCGGCCTGCTGCAGCCGCTCCAGGGTCCGGCGGATGGTCAGCCCCTCGCGCCCGGCCAGGTGGTGAATCTCCGCCGGCGACAGGGAGTGATTCTGCACCTGGGGAAATATTTTTTTGATTTTGCAAAACAATTGTTCGAAATAATCAAGCCGCAGACCGGGGTGCAGCCCCCCCTGCATCAGCAGTTGCGTCCCCCCCTGTTCCACCAGTTCCGCCACCTTTGCCAGGATGACGTCGTGCTCCAGCAGGTAGGCATCGGCTGCGTCACTGTCCCGGTAAAAGGCGCAGAAGCTGCACCGCGATTCGCAGATATTGGTGTAGTTGACGTTACGGTCAACGACAAAGGTCACCCGGTTTTCCGGGTGCAGGCGACGGCGGATAGCATCGGCCCAGCGGCCCAGCGTCAATAGATCGCCGTCCCGCAGCAGGATAACTGCCTGCTGCCGGTCCGGCAGAACGGTATTCAGCATGCCGCCACCTCTGCCGCCAGCAGCTCCCGTATGGCAGCCGGTATCCTCCGCGCCTTCAACTCAGGCGTTACGCAGGCCAGGGTCACCAGCAGTTCCACCAGCAGGTGGTCGTCATGGTCCCGCCGGATCTGCTGCCGCAAGGTGAAGGAGGAACCACCGACCCTGACCGGCACCGTCAGGACCCTGAGCAGGTCATCATGGCGGGCAGGCAGCCTGAAGTCGATTTCCATCCGCACCACCGGAAGCACCGCACCGTCGGCAGCCAGGGCGGCCACCGAGTGGCCCCGCTCCCGCAGGTATTCGGTCCTGGCCCGCTCGCAGTAGTTCAGGTAGTTGGAATGGTAGACCACTCCGGCAGCATCCGTATCTTCGTAGTATACCCTGATCAGCATCGGTCACCTGTGGAGAGCACTTTACTGTAGATGGCAGGGCATGGCAACCGGCTTCTCCCTGGCCGGTGCGCCAAAATCTGTTGTTTTGACCAAAATCCCACCAAACGAATGAAAAGCCATTTCAAGCGTTTTTTACACAAAACACAACCAAAACCATTCTGCCTACCCCAAAAACCAGCCTGAGAGCCACTGGGGTCGTCGTGCGCAAATGGCTGTTATTACTACGTTTGTTCAAAAACGACCAGGCTACGCTCTCCCATTCCCCTGGGCAAGCGGTAATGGCGGGTCGCACGGTGCCGCAGGGCAAACTGTTCTTCAATGACGGACACCACCGCCGAGTACTCACGGCCGTCACCGGCCACCATGGCGATGAGGCGCCCGCCCGGCCGAATCAGTTGATGGGCCACCTGCACAAAGCGGAGCGGATCGCGAAAGGCACGGGAGGTGACAACGTGGTAACGGCCGCTGTTCTGCTCCAGATGAGTTTCCACCCGCTCATGCACTGCCGTTACCCGTTCCAGCCCCAGCAATCGACAGATGTGGCGCTGAAAACGCACCTTCTTGTCAACGGCGTCAAGGGATGTGATCGCCAGGTCGCCACGCAAAATCGCCGCAACGATTCCCGGCAGCCCTGCGCCCGAGCCGACGTCGAGCACCAGTTCTTCCTGACCGAGCAGCGGCACAACGCTGAAGGAGTCGATGAAATGCTTGATGACGATCTGCTCGTCATTTTTCAGCGCCGTCAGATTGAAGGCCCGATTCCACCGCTTGAGCTCGACCTGGAACAGGGTGAGCTGCTCCAGCATCCGCTCGCTCAACTCAAGGCCGAACCCCTTTGCTCCTTCAAGCAGCAACTCCCTGCTCACCCGCGTCCCCCACCACTCTTGAGCACCACCGACAGAATGGCCAGCGCCGCCGGGGTCACTCCCTGGATGCGGGATGCCTGTCCCAGGGTATCGGGACGGAAGCACTCCAGCTTCTCCTTGACCTCGGCGGTGAGTCCGGCAAGCTCCCGGTATGAGAGGTCCGGCGGAATGACCGTGCTTTCCAGCTTGCGCATCCGCTCGATCTGTTCTTCCTGTCGCTCGATGTAGCCATGGTACTTGATCTGGATCTCGACCTGCTCCCGAACCGCTAACGGCAATTCTCGGGCAGCGGCATCGATCTCCGCCAGCTCTGCGTAACCGACCTCCGGACGGCGCAGCAGATGCTCCAGGGTTGTCCCCTTCTGCACCTCGCCGCAGCCGTGCCGCTCGAGCCAGCTCCGCTCGTCGTCGGCCATGCTGATGCGGGTCTGTCTCACCCGCTCATGCTCGGCGGCAATCTGTTCGCGCTTGCGACAGAAACCGGCATACAGCTCGTCGGGCACCAGCCCCAGTTCGTGCCCCAGCTCCCGCAGGCGCAGGTCGGCGTTATCTTCCCGCAGCAGCAGCCGGTATTCGGCCCGGGAAGTGAACATCCGGTACGGCTCCCTGGTTCCCAGGGTCACCAGGTCGTCAACCATCACCCCCAGGTATCCTTGGTGCCGACCGATCCGCACCGGTTCCCTCCCCTTGGCCCGGCAGGCGGCGTTGATACCGGCCAGCAGCCCCTGGGCAGCGGCCTCCTCGTAGCCTGACGTGCCGTTGATCTGGCCGGCATGAAACAGGTTGGCGATCAGCTTGGACTCCAGGGTGGCATGGAGCTGCACCGGGTTGACGTAATCGTACTCAATGGCATAGGCCGGCCGCATGATTTCCACCCGCTCCAGTCCCACCATGGAACGGTAGAAGGCGATCTGCACATCGATCGGCAGCGAGGTGGACATGCCGCTGGGATAGACCTCCACCGTCTCCAGCCCTTCCGGCTCGATGAAGGTCTGGTGACGTTCCTTGTCCGGAAAGCGCACCACCTTGTCCTCAATGGAGGGACAGTAGCGCGGCCCCACTCCTTCGATCACCCCGGCATACAGTGGCGAGCGATCCAACCCTCCGCGGATGATGTCGTGGGTCTGTTCGTTGGTGTAAGCGATATGACACGGTACCTGCGGCATGACGATCCGCTCCGTGCTGTAGGAAAACGGTTGCGGCGGATCATCCCCCGGTTGTTCTTCAAGTTTTGAGAAGTCGATGGTGCGCCGGTCAAGCCGGGCCGGGGTGCCGGTCTTCAAACGCCCCACATCGAAACCGAGAGCGGCCAGATGATCCGACAACCCCAAGGAAGGCAGATCCCCTGCCCGGCCACCGGGAAAGTTATTCAGACCGATATGAATCAGTCCCCGCATAAAGGTACCGGTGGTCAGCACCACTGTAGCGCCGCAAAACCGTATCCCGCTGCGGGTGTCAACCCCGAGCACCACCCCGCCTTCGACATGCAGACCAATAACCTCTCCCTGCTTGCAGTCGAGGCTGTCCTGCTCCTCAAGCACCCGCTTCATCCGCAGCCGGTAGAGCTGCTTGTCGGCCTGAGCCCGGGAGGCGCGCACCGCCGGCCCCTTCCGGGTATTCAGCACCCGGAACTGAATCCCAGTGGCATCGATGTTCTTTGCCATCTCGCCGCCCAGGGCATCGATCTCCTTCACCAGATGCCCCTTGGCCAGCCCGCCGATGGCCGGGTTACAGGACATGACCGCCATACCATCAAGGCTCATGTTCAGGAGCAGAGTCCGGCACCCCATGCGGGCCGCAGCCAGGGCAGCCTCGCAGCCGGCATGCCCGGCCCCCACGACAATTACATCGTATTTCTGTTCATAGCAGTACATAGCTCACCCATGTTTCACGTGAAACATCCCCCTACTTGCCGATGCAGAACGAGGAAAAAATGATGTCCAGCAGATCGTCGGTGGTGGTCTCACCGGTGACCTGGCCGAGGGCGAAAAGGCTTTCACGCAGATCAATAGCCAGTGTCTCCAGCCGAAGATCACCACCCGACTCGGCAAGGGCATGCCGAAGAGCGGCACAGGCCGACACCAGGGCGTCGCGGTGGCGGGCGCGGGAGATGGCAACGAACTCGCGGCTATCCAGGGCTTCACCACGGAGAAACGTGGAGCGGATCAACGCGCGCAGGGCATCAACCCCCTCCCCGCTGGCCGCAGACATGGACACCTGGGGCAGCCGGTGCATCTCCGGGGGAAGCTCAATAACAACCGGCAGATCGCTCTTGTTGCGGGCAACAACGACCGGCGCAGAGCCAATGGCGTCGAGAATGAACCGGTCTTCTTCGCCAAAGGGACGCGATCCATCGACGACAAAAACCACCAGGTCAGCCTGGGGAATCTTCTCCAGAGCGCGGTTGATCCCCTCCCGCTCCACCAGGTCCTCGGTGTGCCGGATGCCGGCAGTGTCCAGCAGCCGCACTGCCAGACCGGAGAGGTTGATGGTCTCCTCAATGATGTCGCGGGTGGTACCGGGTATGTGGGTGACGATGGCACGGTTCTCATTGAGCAGGCGGTTCAACAGACTGGATTTCCCCGCATTGGGCTTGCCCACGATCAATACGGAAACCCCTTCCCGCAGGATGCGGCCCTCTTCGAACCGGGCCAGAAGCTGCTCAATTTCTGCGAGGGCAGCAACAACGGCCCGGCGCATCCCCCCGGCGTCGGCCTCACCAATATCCTCTTCCGGAAAGTCAATGTAGGCCTCGACCATGGCCAGACTGCGGGTCAGTGACCGGACGATCTCGGCCAACCTGCCGGACAGGGCACCTTCACGCTGCCGCTGTGCCAGCTGCAGGGAGGCATCGGTCCTGGCCTGAATGATATCAATGACCGCCTCGGCCTGCACCAGATCGATCCGACCGTTGACAAAGGCACGACGGGTAAACTCCCCCGGATCGGCCAGCCGGGCACCGCCGGCAAGGGCCGCCGCCAGAACCTGCTCCACCACCAGCATACCGCCGTGACAGTGAATCTCCAACAGGTCTTCGCAGGTATAGGACCGGGGCGCCCGCATCAGCACCGCCATGGCTTCGTCGATCAGGAGACCGGTTGCCGGATCAATGACCGTCCCATAGTGGAGAACATGGCTGCGAAAGGCTGTACCGCGCTGGAAGCGGAACAAGCCAAGACCAATGGTCTCGGCTTGAGGGCCGCTGACCCGGACGATGCCGATTCCCCCCTCTCCCGGCGGAGTGCTGACGGCAGCGATGGTATCATCTTTATACATAGCGTCCCCTGACCGGTGACATCAGAACAGTTCCATCTGGGCTGAACGTTGAGGAGTGCGACGACGCCTATCGGGGGTATGGTCGGCAGTCGTCAGCAATGACTCCGGAATTTCGGCAAGAAAACGGGATGCCGGTCGCGGAGACACTCCAACCCAGGAACGCTGCTCTGACGAGGTCAGCAACAGGTGCTCCTTGGCACGGGTGAGCCCGACGTAAAACAGACGCCGTTCCTCCTCGACGTCCGCGCTGGACCAGAGCGAACAGGGCAGAAGTCCCTCTTCGGCGCCGGTCAGAAAGACCACCGGAAACTCCAGCCCTTTGGCGGCATGGAGGGTCATCAGCGCCACTGCTTCTGCTCGGGAGTCATAGACCGTGGCATCGGCGTAACGGCGCAGATGGCCGGCAAAACCGGCCAAGTCGGTACCGAAACTGCCCGCCAGTTCCAGCAGCCGTTGCACGCTGTCGCCATGAGCTTCTACGGAGAGCAGGTGCAAAGCGTCACCCAGCGAGAAGGCAACGCCGGTAGTGACGGCAGTGGTTCTGAAGCGGCTCAGCAGCCGGTCAAGTTCCGACAGCGCACGTACAGCACTGTCAGGCAACTCCAGTGTGGCAACCGTGGCCGGAAAATCACCCTCCAGGGGGAGTGCCGCTTCCATCCTGGTCAAACTGGTGGCGCCGATACCCGGTAGAGAGCCGGCGAGTTGCAGCCAGTCGTCGATCAGTTTCGAGCCGGCGGCAGCCTGCATGAAGTAATAGACCGGCCTGAGGTGCGGGGACAGGTAGAACGGCACCGCGCCAACACGCTGACAGGGTATGCCCCGGCGCGCCAGGGCCGTTTCGAGTTCGTCAGCCTGCCTGCCAAGCCGGTACAGTATGGCGATATCGCCGAAGCTGAGCCCCCTGCCCCTGCCACCGTCGCCACCACGGCCGCTGTTCAGGGAAAAGTGTTCGATTCCGCCCAGCAGCTCTTCAATGCGGCGCACCACAAACTCGGCCTCGGCGGCCGGCGTCGGCGCCCTGTGGTGCTCCATGATCCCCTGCCGATCAGAGACGGCAACCAGCGGCAGTGCTTCGGTCCGGCAGTTACGACTGACGACCGCTGTGGCTGCGGTCACGATGCGGACCGGGCAGCGATAATTGCGGGTGAGCGCGATCCGCTCCACTCCCGGCAGGTCGGCAAAGCGGAAAAAGCAGGCCGGATCGCTCCCCCGGAAGCCGTAGATCGCCTGGTCGGGATCGCCGATGGCAAACACACGGACCTGCCCTGCCAGTATTCGCACCAGTTCGAACTGATTGGCGTTCAGGTCCTGAAGCTCATCCACAAACAGATGATCCAGTGAACTGCACACCTGTTCCCGGAGTTCGTCCCGTTGCTGCAGCTGCCGGACGAACTCCGGAATAACGGCATCAAGGTCAATGGCGTTCAGCCGGACCAGTTCGGACAGGTAGCGCCGGACCGAATCCGGCGGCTCCTGGCTGGGAGCGACGCAATGGGTGGCCACCTCTTCAACAAGTCGGGAGCGGTCGGAGGCGGTCTGACCCGGAATGAGCCGCTTGAGCAGCCGCTCCCGTCCATCGGGACCAACCACCAGCAGTTCAGGTGCAGAGCGGCGGAGCCACTGGAGACAGAACTGGTGGAAGGTCCCCACGAACAGGTGCGTCCCGGCAGCGCCGGCCGTTGCCGCCAGACGGTCGCGCATCTCATCGGCAGCCCGTACGGTAAAGGTGATGGCCGCCATACGCTCCGGCGCCTGCCCCGCCGCCAGCAGCGTTGCAATGCGCTGGGTCAGGGTGTAGGTCTTGCCGGTGCCGGGTCCGGCGGTTACCAGGATGTGCCGGCCCCTAGCAGCGATGGCGGCCGCCTGCTCCGGGTTTGGTCCGCTGCCGATCGGAGCCGGCGCAACTGCCGGTGCCGGGTCGCGGGGCAGCAGCGGGAGTGCTTCACGCTTTGCCTTTCGGCCTCGGCGTGGCGGCACAACGTCGCCGAACAGGGTGCCCTGACCTGCCAGTTGCTCTGCCTCCCCTTCCCCGAAGACCCGGATCACGCCGTACTCGCCGTCAAAACCCGGCTTGCGGATAACCCGTCCGTCCCGCATACGGGCCACCGCCTCACCCAGGACCGGCGAGGCCTGCCTGATCTCATCGAGCGAGGCCTGCAACAACAGGTTGAACTCGGAACCGAACCGGGCAATGGTGCGGCTATACAGCTCCATCACCCCCTTGGAGGCAGGCCCGGCTCCGGCAATTTCACCCAGCACCTCCGGCAGGGGGATCAGGCTGAAAAACCCAGGAGCCTCCGGGCGATACTGTGGCTCGTTCCGGTCCGCCAACTCCATCACCCGGTGCTGCACCCCCACGGTCAGCGGCTTGCCGCAGACCGGACAGGCCAGATTCAGGCGCCGGCTCTCCGGAGGCTCGAGGCAGACCTGACAGTTCCGGTGGCCGTCGGCATGGTACTTCCCCTCTTCCGGGAAAAACTCCACCGTGCCGCGGAAGGTGTCGCGCCGATTGCTGCGCAGCGCATCCCGCAACGAATAAAAGCTCAGCTCCGTGGAAAAGAGGTTGGCCTCCCGACCCAGCCGGGAGGGGGAGTGACAGTCGGAGTTGGAGATGAGGGCAAAACGGTCCAGGGCCGAGATCAGCCGGTTCATGTCCGGGTCAGAGGAGAGTCCGGTCTCCAGGGCAAAAATATGGTCGGTGAGATCGCCGAAACAGTCTTCAATCCGGTCAAACCCGGAACGGGAGCCGAACAGGGAAAACCAGGGGGTCCAGATATGGGCCGGCACCAAGAAACCGTCCGGCGCCTGTTCCAGCAGGATCTCCAGCAGGTCGCGGCTGTCCAGCCCCAGGATGGGACGGCCGTCCGATTCGATGTTGCCGATACCGGCCAGCTTGGCGTTTATCCGTTCCGCCGAGGCGAAGTCCGGCACGTACAACAGGTTGTGAACCTTGCGCACCACGCCGTGGCGTTTGTAAATGCTGCTGATCTCGGCGGAGAGGAGAAAGCGCACCGGCCCTGCCGCTGGCGTCACACCGGCAAGGGGGGATACCGCCGTCGCCTCGTCCTTCAACCGGAACAGTCCCGGCTCGGCAGGCTCCAGCTCCTCCTTGAGGCGACGGAACCAGCCGGGGTGGGTAAAGTCGCCGGTGCCGATCACCTGGATCCCCTTGACCCGCGCCCAGCCGGCCAGGCCGGCCAGACTGCTTTCCGGACTGGTTGCTCGCGAATAGGGGGAATGGATATGCAGGTCGGCAATATAGTCCATTACGGTCGGATCCTGGCGACATGAAGCAAAAGAGCGCCCATGCCGGTGCAGGGGCGCTCTGATTGTGCCGCAACGAGCACTTCCCGTCAATCCTTGACCAGTTTGTTAATATACATCTGCTGGCCGATGGTCAGGATGTTGTTGATCAGCCAGTACAGTACCAGACCCGACGGGAAGGTGAGGAACATGAAGGTGAAAACCACCGGCAGCGCCAGCATGATCTTCTGCTGCATCTCATCCATGTTGGAGGGGGTCATCTTCTGCTGGATAAACATGGTGGCCCCCATCAGGATCGGCGTGATGTAGTAGGGGTCCTTGTCGGAAAGATCGGTAATCCAGAGCATGAACGGCGCATGACGCAGCTCGATGGAGAACATCAGTGCCTTGTACAGGGCGAAGAACACCGGGATCTGTACCAGCATCGGCAGGCAGCCCCCCAAGGGGTTCACCTTGTGCTCACGGTACAGTTCCATCACGGCCCGGTTCATCGCCTCCTTGTCGTTCTTGTACTTCTCCTTGAGCGCCACCATTTTGGGCTGAATCTTGGACATGTCCTTCATGGACTTGTAGCTTTTGTGAGTCAGGGGGAAGAAGAGGATCTTCAGAATAACGGTGATAATGATGATGCCGACACCGAAATTGGGGATGTAGCCGTAGAAGAATTTCAGGGCATGCAGCATCGGCTTGGCCAGCACTGTAAACCAGCCCAGATCGAGGGATTGTTCAAGATCCGAGCCCTGTGCCTTCAGGATATCGATATCCTTCGGACCGACGAACAGACGGTGCTGAACGGCAACCGCCTGTCCCGGCGCCACGGAGAGCTGCGGCGTGGCTGCAATGGACTCAAGATAACCGGCCTGACTCTTCCTGATCTCGACGGAGGCAATACTCCCCTGCTCGGCCAGGATCGCCGTCAGGAAATACTTGTCGGTAATGCCGGACCAGGCGGCCGGCTTTTCATACTTCTTGGCTGCGCTGGCAACATCCTTTGGTGCGTTGGTATGGAGCGACTTCTCGGCAAACAGGGTGGAACCGTAGGTCTCATAACGACTGTCCTTGGTATTCACCTCAAAGGGAGCACTGATGATCTGCTGCAATGAACCAACCAGCGGGGCCTGACTGTTGTTGATCAGCTGGGTCTCGAGCTGCATGCCGTAACCATCGCCATGCAGGGAGTAGGTTTTACGCACCACGTACCCCTGGGTGCTGATATGGGTGAACACCAGCTGCTTGCTCTCCCCTTTCTTCAGTTCAAGCGAGGAGACGCTGGGGGCGTACACCGCCTGCGGCGAAAGGGCAAAACCGGCACCGGCCGTGGAGAAGGTCAGAAGAGCGGGATCCGCCTTGGTTGCCAGGACAACCTTGGGGGAATCGGGGCTGTTCTTCTCACGGTAGTCCTTGAGCGTCAGTGATTTCAACGCACCGCCGGCACCGGTAAATACCGCCGTATAACGCACGGTCTCCACGGTGACATCCTGAACGGCCGTGACGGGAGGAGGAAGAAGGGCAACCGGCGCCGGCGTCGGTGCTGGCTGGATTGCTGGCTGCTGGACCGCCTTTTCCTCCTTCACCGCTGTCGGCGGCGTGACCGGCTGCTGTTTCGGACCAAAGTAGGCGGAGAAGAGATAAAAGACAGCAATCGACAGCACGACTGCAACAAGTGCGCGTTTTTCCATAGGTAGTGGCCTCTATTTTTCGGGAACGGGATCGTGGCCGCCCGGTTGCCAGGGATGACACCGCAACAGGCGACGCAGCATTAGCATACTCCCTCGACCAGGGCCGTGGCGACGAATGGACTCAAGGGAATACGCTGAACAGGAAGGATGGAAACGACAGGCAGGCGGCAATAGTGGAGATACTACCAGTTGGTAGAGACGAATTATGCCTGTGAGCAGATGGGTAAGCATCACCGAGAGCCGATCTTCTGCAGTGCTGTCGTTAATTCGTGGCGTAAAAGGGCGGCGCCGGCATCGTCTGCGGCAGCCCTCCGGGCGATCAGGTGCAGGTCACATGCCGGCAGCGAAGCACAGGCATGCCTGAAGAGTTCCCGCACCAGTCGCTTTATCCTATTGCGAACCACGGCGTTGCCGACCTTCCGGCTTACCGTGATGCCGATTCTGGGTACGGCGAGACCGTTTTCCATGACCAGCAGAACGAACGTGCGCCCACGGAAAAATGGAGCCGGTGCAGAAGAAAGGCGCAGATAATCACTGCGCCTCAGTAAACGGTTCTTCTTGGGGTAGGGTGCCCGCGCGGACAACACGGCTGTATG